>CAYIRV010000140.1:0-5014 GCA_964365865.1 uncultured Thermodesulfobacteriota bacterium
CCTGTTATGTCCGTGCACGCGCTCACGCCGGTTTTGCAAGCGGCCTCGCAAGCGCCCTTATTAAGCGCCTTCATGGAGTCTATGGCCTCCTTTGCGTCTTTGAGTCTTATGCGCCCTGCCTTCAAGGCTGTTGTTATTATGCCTGTGCCTATGGGCTTTGTCAGCACGAGCGCGTCCCCTGCCCTTGCCTTGCTGTTTGTAAGTATTTTATCAGGAGATACGAATCCCGCGACAGAAAGCCCGAACTTGACCTCGGAATCCTCTATGGAGTGCCCGCCAACGAGCAGGGCGCCGGCCTCCTTTAATTTCTTGAGCGCCCCTTTTATTATCGAGTTAAGCGCCCCGGCGCCCAGCCCTCTCGGAAAGCAGACTATGTTCATGGCAAGACGCGGAGTGCCGCCCATGGCATAGACATCGCTTAAGGCGTTTGCCGCGGCTATTTCACCGAAGTCAGACGGGTCGTCCACAATCGGAGGGAAGAAATCCAATGTGGTTATGAGCGCGAGGCCCTTCGTAATCCTGTACACAGCCGCGTCGTCAGCGGTCTCATAGCCCACGAGCAGATTTTTGTCCTTTGTCTTAGGGAGCCGACGCAGCACCTGCATCAGCGCGCGTGCGCGCATCTTGGCCGCTCAGCCGGCGCAGGACGCCCAGTTGGTGAGTTTAATCTTTCTTCCAGCGTTCAAGAAATATCCTTATCATGCTTTTATCTCAGCGTCCTCTCGTCTTTGCTCCGGAGCGTTATCTTTACGCCGTCGAAGTATTCGAGCACTTCTATGGCGAGCTTTCTGCCGCACCCGAGCATGTCCCTGAAGTCCGCGGCCTTAATGGAGCCGTTTTTCCTTATGTGGCTGACGAGCTTTTCCTTAGCCTCGCGCACGGCGTCTCCAGTAACAAGGACATCGCCTTTAATCCTTACAAGCTTTCCTGCTTTTAAGAGCGCTGCCACTGCCTTCTCGATTTCAATATTACCGAGCCTCCGCGAATAAAGTTCTTCGGCATTTATTGCCTTGAACGCGCCTTCGGCGCTCGAAAAAAGCCTGAGGATTTCTATTTCCACTGCCTCGTCAACGGACGGCAGCGCGGCCTTGTGCGCTGGAAGGGACAGCCAAGCCCCGCTTTTTTTAATCAGCCCAACGCCCAGCATGACCCGTAGGACTTCCTTTGCAAAAAGGAGGTTCCTCTCAACGCCCTGCCGTCCGCCCTTTGCAGTGGTCAGCCCCTTCAAAAGGCCGTCTTCGCTAACGCCTTCTTCCGAGGGATGAGTTCTGTGGCGCGACTCAAGCGCTCCTGTGAGCTTTTGTCTCAGCCGGTCAACTGTTTCAGACGCGGCGATAAAACCGTTGACCGCCTTAATCCGAGTTGAGCCTTTTATGTGAACCTTTAAGGCTTCTTCGGAAATATTGAGCGTTAAACAAAGACGGCTTTCCTCCAAAAACCCGCCGCAGTTCGAGAGTATTGACAAGAGCGCCCTGCCCTCGTCCGATTCTCCAGCGCCCGCAAACGCGGTATCATCAAGCTTTGGGGCTCGCATGTCCGGCAGATACGGGAGGAGCACCGTGCCGCCGCCCACGGTAGTGTTTGTTGAATTGTCCCTGAGGATAAAGCGGTCTTGCCGGAGCATGAGAAGCGGCCTTCTGAAAAACAGCCTCCCATACGCGGTGTCTTCATCCAGCCCATCGCGGCCGCTCAAAAGCCTTACCCTTGCCGGCGATGAACCTGTAAGATGGTATAAAGTGCAGTGTCTGAGCCTGTCTTGCGGCCTTTTCCGGCCGGCGTCTCCAAACGGGTCATGGACGAATTCAAACGAGCAATCCGCATAGCGTGTTCCGGCCTGTCCTGACTCGTCAATGAACTCTTTAAGCGCGGGAGATATCAGCATGTCCCCTCTTTTTATTGCTTCCGTCCCTATGTTAGGGATATTGAGGGCCGCCCTTTGGCCTGCGTCCGCCTCATTGACATTGAGGAAAAGGCTCTGTATGCCCTTGACCTTGCATTTATGGCCTGACGGGAAGCACAGAAGCGCATCCCCTGTGCCCACCGACCCTGAAGCGATTGTCCCGGCAACCACGGTGCCGAAGCCGGCGATTGAAAATATCCTGTCAACAGGTAGCCTGAAAAAAGCGCCTGTGGCCGGGCTTCTCTGGACAATCCGTTCCCTTATGAGTTTTTTAAGCCCCTGAATGCCGTGGCCCGTGACTGCCGAGACCCTCGCAAAAGGCGCATCCTTGAAAACCGTGGCGCTGAGCAAGCGCCTTAAATCCCTTTCAACCTCGTCTATCCTCTCCGGCAACGCCACATCGCACTTTGTAAGCGCGAATATCGCGTTTTTTATCCCGAGGAGCCTCAAGATATTAAGATGCTCCCTTGTCTGCGGCATGACCCCGTCGTCTGCGGCAACGGCAAAGAGAACGAGGTCCATGCCCGTGGCGCCGGCGAGCATGTTCTTTATAAACCTCTCGTGACCCGGCACATCAACCACCGCGGCCCGGATATTTCCGCTGTCAGCGCCGAAGTCGAGGTAGGCGTACCCGAGCTCAATGGAGACCCCTCTCCTCTTCTCCTCAGCGAGCCTGTCCGTGTCTATCCCGGTAAGCGCCCTTACGAGGGAAGTCTTTCCGTGGTCAACATGCCCAGCAGTTCCGATAACGCAAGAAACCCTCTGAATCCGGTCCATAAAGATAAACCAAAAAAAACTTTCAGAGCTAAAATATACTTTAAAAACGGTTTTGTCCAGCGTAATGTTAAAGGCCCATGCCCCGCATATTTACAGCGCCGCGCTTTTGTGCTATCCTTGATAAATCGGGGGTTAAATGTCCGACACCAGCCTTCCAAAAGTAGCGTTTTTCTCATTCACCAGCTGCGAGGGGTGCCAGCTTACGGTCTTAAGTTGCGAGGACGAACTCGCGGACATGCTCCACGCCCTGAACATAGTCTATTTCAGGGAGGCGATGACCGGCAAAACCGAAGACTATGAAATCGCATTTGTCGAAGGCTCTGTAAGCACTGATGGAGAAATAAAAAAGCTCAAACACATAAGAAAGAAGGCCAAGGTTGTCGTGGCCTTGGGCGCGTGCTCGGCCACAGGCGGGCTGAATTGCCTGAAAAACCGCTTTTCAATGGAAGAGGTCGAACACGCTGTTTACGGAAAGAACGCCCTCAAGTACCCCATCCTTAAAACCCTTCCAGTAAGACCGATTGATGCCGTTATAAAGGTTGACTGCTACATACACGGCTGCCCTATACCAAAAAAAGAGTTTTTGTCAGTGCTTAACGCCATGCGCATGCACAAGACCCCTGAGCTACCCAACCATCCTGTGTGCGTTGACTGCAAAAAGGCAGGCAATATCTGCGTATTTGAAAAAGGCATGACATGCCTTGGGCCTGTTACGAGGGCAGGATGCGACGCCATATGCATAACATACGGGTGCGTCTGCTGGGGGTGCAGAGGCACTGTTGACGACCCGAATCTTGATTCCCACGCTGAAACGCTCAGACGCTTCGGCCTAAGCCCTGACGCTGTCCTCAAAAACTTTGACCTCTACGGCGGTTACAAGCTCATGAAATACCAGTGCGCCAAGACGGATAAGACTTGATAAAAGGGAGCAGCTTTATCTTATAATTCATCGAAATATGATAAAAAACCTTCATATAAATATTCAAGATATAACCCGCGTAGAGGGCCACGGCAATGTGGTTGTTGATGTTAAAAAAGGGCGGGTCAAGGAGGCCCGCTTTGAGATAGTCGAGTCCCCGCGTTTTTTCGAGATGATGCTTAAGGGAAGGAGATACGACGAGGCCCATCACATAATGTCCCGGATATGCGGCATATGCGCGGTAAGCCACACCTCAGCCTCGCTTAAGGCCATAGAGGCCGCGATGGGCATAAAGATAACAAGGCAGGCCGAGCTGCTGAGAAGGCTCGCTTTTTCAGGCGAAATCGCGCAGAGCCACATACTTCACCTCTTTTTTCTCGTTTTCCCGGACTTTTTCGGCGCCTTGTCCATTGCACCGCTCCTTGACACGCAGCCTCTGCTTGTAAAGACAGGACTAAGGCTCAAAAGGCTCGCAAACGAGGTGTGCTCCATCGTAAGCGGGAGACACATCCACCCCATATCGCTTTTTCCCGGCGGTGTTGTGCATACGCCTTTGCCAAAAGAGCTTAAAAGGCTCAAGGCCGCGCTCGCAGAGTCCTTTGAAGACCTCGAATACACGCTCGACTTCCTTTCAAAGATAAAGACGCCGCAATACATCAAGCCCCGCGAGTTTATATCCCTAAAGGCGCGAAAAGGCTACGCCGCGTATGACGGCGTTCCTGTATCAAGCATGGATTATTCCATAACACCCGATAATTACACAAAAAAAATCAAGGAATATGTGGTCTCACATTCTACTGCCAAGCAGGCAAAATCCCCAAAGGGCGCCTTCATGGTAGGGGCGCTCGCCCGCGTAAGCAATAACTTCAAGCAGCTTGGCCCAAGGGCGAAAAAAGCGGCAAGCAAGGCGTCCTTTAAGCCGCCTTTTGACAATCCTTTCCTTAACAACATGGCCCAACTCATCGAGTGCTTCCATATGACAGAGGAGTCAATAGGTATAATCGAAGACCTCCTCGCCATAGGGCCGAAGCCTGAGCCTGTAAAAAAGCCGCGCACTTACGGCAGGGGCATAGGCATAGTAGAGGCGCCGCGCGGCACGCTTTACCACGACTATACCATTGGAAAGGACGGGCTCATAGAAAAGGCCGACTGCGTAATACCGACAGCCCAAAACCTGCGCTCGATAGAGGAAGACCTCGCGTGCTTTGTCCCCACCATATTGGATAAACCGCAGGGCGTCATAAAGAGGTCAATCGAAAGTCTCGTCCGCGCCTACGACCCCTGCATATCCTGCTCTACCCACTTCATGGATGTGAAGTTCGTCTAACATGCTGCGGAAAAAGTCCGTGGGCAGGGAATCATATGCTTGAGGATTGTCCTGTGGCAGTGTTCCTCGTCTTTGCAGCCGCAAAGAACCG
>CAYIRV010000141.1:0-5010 GCA_964365865.1 uncultured Thermodesulfobacteriota bacterium
CAAGGCAGGGCGGAAATAAAAAGCGCAGCATATATATTAATATGTGAGCATTTTTATTTCCGCCCTAACGCGGAGATCGGGAAAAAGAGCGATTTTTACAACCTTTTATAATACAAAAGGCGGCAAGGGGGTGTCCTCTGCCGCCTTTTTTTGTTGCGCGGTAAGGAGCTTATGAGTTTCATTGACGAGGCGAAGATAAAGGTAAAGGCAGGGGACGGCGGAAGGGGCTGCGTGAGCTTCCGGAGGGAGAAGTATGTGCCCAAGGGCGGGCCTGACGGAGGGGACGGAGGCAAGGGCGGGGACATAATTTTTGTGGCTGTGGGCCGTTTATCGAGCTTGCTGGACTTCAAGTACAGGAGGGAATACAAGGCAGAGCGGGGACAGCACGGCATGGGAAGCCTTTGTTCAGGAAAGGCCGGGCTTGATTTGAGGATCAAGGTCCCTGTGGGCACTGTAATAAAGGACGCGGACACAGGAGAAGTCATCGCCGACTTAACTAAGGATGCCGTAGAATTCCTTTGCTGCAAGAGCGGCAGGGGAGGAAAGGGCAATGCCTTTTTCGCCAGTTCAACATACCAAGCCCCCAGATTTGCACAGCCGGGTGAAATGGGTGAGGGGAGGCAATTAAAGCTTGAGCTAAAGCTCCTCGCGGATGTCGCCATCATAGGGTCTCCCAACGCCGGCAAATCGTCGCTCATATCGCGCATATCCGCGGCAAGGCCAAAGATAGCGGACTATCCTTTTACAACGCTCGTGCCTCATCTCGGGGTTGTAAGGTTCAAGGAAACAGGCTCTTTTGTGATAGCGGACATACCGGGCCTCGTGCAAGGCGCGAGCGAGGGCAAAGGGCTCGGCATAAGGTTTTTAAAGCATATCGAAAGGTCAAGGCTCCTTATACACCTCATTGACATATCCGCCTTGTCGGGAAGCGACCCGAGGGAGGACTATAAGACGGTAAACCAAGAGCTTAAGGCCTTCAAGGAAGAGCTTGCCAACAGGCCGCAGGTCATTGCCCTGAATAAGATTGACCTGGCCGAGGCCCGCGAGAATATGCCTGCGATGTTGAAATTCTTCAAGGCATTGGGTATAAAGGTATTCCCTATATCAGCCGCAACAGGAGAGGGGCTTGAAAGCCTCCTGAACCATATAGGCACAGAGGTCGAGAGGCTTAAAGAGGCGGGATAGAGGGTTTGAATTTTATTATGAAGGACTTAAGGAAGAAGCTCCTTAAAAAGGTAAAAAGGGTTGTCGTCAAGGTCGGGAGCGCGGTTGTTGCCGGCAGGGGCGGCGTAACGATTTATACGCGGCTCGCTTCAGACATATCGGGGCTGAAGGACACGGGTATTGACGCCGTGATTGTAAGCTCAGGCGCCATTGCTCTGGGCATGAAGAGGCTCGGAATGAAGTCAAGGCCCGCAGGCATCCCGGAGAGGCAGGCGGTTGCCGCAGTGGGGCAGGGCAGGCTCATGGCGCATTATGACAGGGCGTTTTCGAGGTTCGGCCTCAAGACCGCGCAGGTGCTCCTCACTCACGGCGATTTTTCGGACAGGAAGAGGTTCCTTAACGCCCGTAACGCGCTCTTTACGCTTTTGAAAATGGGCATCGTGCCAGTGATAAACGAAAACGACACTGTTGCGGTTGACGAGCTCAAGTTAGGGGACAATGACGAGCTTTCGGCCCTCACTACCAACCTCGTCGAAGCAGACCTGCTCGTGATACTCACTGACATAGACGGGCTTTATGATAGAGACCCGTCGGCAAACCATGATGCAAAGAAGATTGGCCTTGTCGAGGATGTTGACGCCCTGCCGCTTGATACGCTTTGCGGCCCGGCTGGTTCTCTCGGCACAGGGGGCATGAGGTCAAAGTGCGAGGCCGCACGCAAGGCCGCGCACTTCGGCGCCGCGACAATCATCGCCCACGGCTTTACACCTAAGGTTCTCAAAAAGCTCTTTGCGTTCGAGGATATCGGGACGCTCGTTATGCCGCGCGAGGACAGGCTCAAGAGCAGGAAGCACTGGCTCGCCTTTTCAACGAGGCCCGCTGGCTCTCTCTATGTTGACGACGGGGCAAAGGAGGCGCTCCTTAAAAAGGGTAAGAGCCTTCTGCCATCAGGCATAAAAAAGATTGACGGGACATTCGAGGCAGGCTCTGTCGTCCTTTGCGTTGACTTGAGCGGCATGAAGTTCGCAAGAGGCGTTGTGAACTACAGTTCGGTAGAGCTGAACCGCATAAAGGGGTTTAAGACCGCTGAGATAGAAACGCTCCTCGGATACAAGGTCTATGACGAGGTAATCCACAGGGACAACTTCGTGGCGCTGTAATGCAACCCCTCACCTTAATCCTCTCCCACAAGGGGAGAGGAGATTATAGGGAAAGGGCATGAACTGTGGTTTTGTCCCTCTCCCCTTGTGGGAGAGGGAAGGGTGAGGGGGATTTTAAAGGAGATACCATGTCAATAAAAGACGAAGTTTTAAGCATAGCCCGCTCTGCTAAAGACGCTTCCCTTGTTCTTTCCCGGCTCGACACATCCGTGAAGAACGCCGCATTGATTAACATGGCTGATGCGCTTGTCAAGAATGCCCTGTCTCTTAAAGAAGAGAACAAGAAAGACCTTTTTGTTGCCGAAAAAAATGGCTTATCAAAGGCAATGCTCGACAGGCTTATTCTTTCCGACAAGGTGATTGCCGATATGGCCGCTGGTCTTAAGGAGGTCGCGGCCCTGCCTGACCCTGTCGGCGAGGTCTCCCGCATGTGGAAAAGGCCGAACGGCCTTATGGTCGGCAGGATGCGCATACCATTGGGCGTAATAGGCATAATATACGAGGCAAGGCCAAATGTAACGGCTGATGCCGCGGGCCTTTGTCTTAAATCAGGAAATGCCGTGCTCCTTAGGGGCGGGAGCGAGGCCATAAATTCAAACTTGGCAATATGCAAAATCCTTAACGGCGCGTGCAGGGATGCGGGTGTGCCTGAGACAGCCATACAGGTCATGCCGACCGTTGACAGGGAAGCTGTGCTTGAGATGCTGAAACTCGATGACTTGATTGACCTCATCATACCGAGGGGAGGAGAGGGGCTTATCAGGTTTGTTACCGAAAACTCCAAGATTCCAGTCATTAAGCACTACAAAGGCGTGTGCCATGTGTTTGTTGACGAATTTGCCGACATTGACATGGCCACGGCCATTGCCTTTAACGCAAAGGTGCAGAGGCCCGGGGTGTGCAACGCAATGGAGACGCTCCTCGTGCATAAAAACATCGCCCGGAAATTCCTGCCGATTATATATGAAAGATACAAGCAGGCGGGCGTTGAGCTTAGGGGATGTCCTGAGACAAGGGTGATTTTAAAGGACATAAAAGAGGCAAAGGAAGAGGACTGGAGCGCCGAATACCTCGACCTGATATTAGCGGTAAAGATAGTCTCGGATATGGACGGCGCAATGTCGCACATCGCAAAATACGGCTCAATGCACACCGAGTCAATCGTTACAAAGGACTATGCAAACGCCCAGAGGTTCTTGAAGGAAGTCAATTCCTCGACCGTGCTCGTTAATGCCTCTACCCGTTTTTCAGACGGGTTCGAGCTTGGCTTAGGCGCGGAAATCGGCATATCAACCACAAAACTCCACGCCTTCGGCCCAATGGGACTTGAGGAGCTTACAACCCGGAAGTTCATCGTTTATGGAAACGGACAGGTGAGGGTGTGATAATGCGCAGGGGTTCCCAAATATGAGAAGGGCGTATCATTTCTTACCTGCAAAGTGGGCTATTGATGTTTTGTCGAATAGAAGGCTGAAAATTTCAACATTCAGCGATTTGAATGACCCATTTGAATTTTTGAACTGTGAAATGTCAAATAAGGATTTTAAGAAAGCCATTGATGAGACAAGAAAGGAAATGTATAGAGAAGTCGGCGTTATTTGCTTCAGTAAAGATTGGAGCAACCCGCTTCTGTGGAGTCATTATGCAGATAAGCATAAGGGGATTTGCTTGGGATTTGAATTTTCAGACAATGAACCGAAGCTGTCGGAAGTGTTTTACATACGCAATAAGCAGGCTCTGTGTGATGAACTCGTAAAGGCGGTAAATCGGGGGAATGGTGGAAAAGAGGAGCAAATAATGAGGAAACTGCTGCTCTCAAAATATGAAGGCTGGTCTTACGAAGACGAGGTCAGAATGTTTGCCAAACTGGATGAAGAAGATAAAGATAAGGATAGTGATGGAAACTATAACTATTATGGAGGGTTCTCCAAGGATATTGCCCTTAAACAAGTTATTATAGGCGTAAGATGTGATAAAAAGGCGGAAGATATCAAAAATATTGAAGGGCATAACTGCGTCGAAATCATAAAAGCCCGATTGGATTTCGAGACGTTCAGAGTTGTCGAGAATCAAGAGGTGAGCTGATGGGAAAAGCGCATATCGTCATACCGAAAGAAAAAATCGCCGAGTTCTGCCGGAGGAACCATATCCGAAAGCTTTCGCTCTTTGGCTCGGTATTGCGCGATGACTTCACTCCTGAAAGCGACGTGGACTTGCTCGTCGAGTTCGAGGAGGGGCGCGTGCCGGGGCTTATTACTCTCTCAGGCATGGAGATAGAGTTGAGCGAAATTATCGGGCGTAAAGCCGATTTGAGAACGCCTCAGGACTTGAGCAGATACTTCCGAAAAGAGGTCGTTGAGTCCGCCGAGGTGCAATATGCCGAGTAAAGAAGACCTCATACGCCTCCACCACATGCTTGAAGCCGCAAGAACCGCACGCGGCTATATAGGGAGCAAGACCAGAAATGAATTTTTGAAAGACCGGCAGTGCCAGGACGCGGTTGTGCGATGCATCGAGGTTATAGGTGAAGCCGCTGGAAGATTATCTGCGGGGTGTCAAGCGGAGCTTCCCCATATCCCATGGAAGAATATAATAAACATGAGGAATAGGTTGGTCCACGCGTATTACGATATCAATCTCAATACCGTATGGAGCACAGTTGCAGACGACCTTCCTCCGCTTATCG
>CAYIRV010000142.1:0-5005 GCA_964365865.1 uncultured Thermodesulfobacteriota bacterium
TTCCGCCCTAACGCAGAGATCGGGAAAAAGAGCGATTTTTAGAGGCAGCCTTTATTACATCATGAACAACAAGACCATACTTATTACAGGCTCAAGCGGCTTCATCGGCTCGTTTCTCTTCAGGCTCATCAGCGGGCTTTTCCCAAGCGCGAAGCTTTTGGGGCTTGATGCGCGCGCCGGCGGCCCGGAGACAATCGTTTTGGACCTCTTGCAGAAGGACGCCGTAGCGCGCACGGTGCATGACATTAAGCCGGATTTCGTGTTTCATATGGCCGGGGTGATTTATTCAAGGGATTGGGATGAGCACTGCAAAGGCAACATCCTCTCAACGGCGAATCTTCTCGACGCAATAATGGCCGCCGGCATTCAAGCCCGGATTGTCGTGCCCGGTTCTGCCGCCGAGTACGGCCGCGTGCGGCCGCAAGAGCTTCCTGTGACGGAAAGACGCCTGCCTGAGCCGGTTACGCCGTATGGCGTGGGCAAGCTCTGGCAGACAACGCTTGCCAGGTACTACGCTAACTGCGGCGCGGACATCGTCATCGGCAGGATGTTCAATGTGATAGGCAGGGGCATGCCGCGCGGGCTTTCGGCCGGCTCTTTCGCCCGCCAGATTAATGACATCCGGCAAAAAGCAGCGCCGCCGGTCATACATGTCGGCAACCTGTCGGCTCGGCGCGACTTCATTGACATAAAAGACGCCTGCCTTGCCCTTGTCGCGCTCGCGGAAAAGGGGGTCAGAGGCGAGACATACAACATCTGCTCAGGCAGGTCATGCTCCATAAGGGAGCTTCTCGATTTGATGATAACGGAGTCAGGGCTGGAGGTAAGGGTCGTTCAGGAGACGAGCAGGCTGAAGGAGGGCGATGTTGACGAGATATACGGCTCTTATGAAAAAATAAACGGCCTTACAGGATGGGCGCCAAAGGCGCTGCTTCAGGAGAGCGTGAATGAACTGCTCGCCAGCCCATGACGCACTGGCCAGGTGCATGGCAATGGAACTGACAGAGGTCGAATTCTGGGACGATTACTGGAAGGGGTGCAGGCTCCCGAGCACGATTGACGAGGGTTTTTCGTTCGACCGGTGTCTCGCTAAAGAGCTGAGAAGGCATCTAACCGGCCTTTCAGGCTCGGCGCTTGAGATAGGCTGCGCGCCCGGAAGGTGGATGGCGCTCCTTCATGAACTGGGTCTTGTCCCGAGCGGCATTGAGTATTCGATGGCAGGCGCTGACATCACTGTTAAGAACCTCAATATGCTGAATGTAAAATACGGGGAAATCATGCGCGGCGATTTTCTGTCCATCATGCCTGACAGGCTTTTTGATGTTGTTTTGTCGTTGGGGTTCATCGAGCATTTTGACGACCCGGACCCTGTAATATCAAGACACCTCGAATGGCTTAAGCCCGGAGGGATTCTCGTAATAGGCGTGCCTAACTTCATGGGGATTAACGGCCTTCTGCAGAAGGCCGTTGACAGACCTGTGCTCGAAAGGCACAACCGGGCGGTAATGAGCATGGATTACTTCAATAGGGTCTCCAATCTTTTTTCCTTACGCATAAAGTTCCTCGGCTATATAGGCTCATTCGAGCCCGCGCTTCCTATGTCAACGCGCGGGTGGAAGGGCGCCACGGCCTCTGTTATCAGGGTATCGCTCGGCCTCATGCGCCGTGTAAGGAAAATCCGCGCGCTCGACAAAGCGAACAGCCGGTTCTTCAGCTCCTACATACTCGCCGTATATTTAAAGGGAGCTTAAGCCTTGAAAGGTCTCTTTGTCTTTACAGAGAACTACGCGCGCGGCGGAGGAAACCGCTACCTTATAGACATGGTGAACGCGCTTGCCCACAGGTTTGACGGCGTTATCATAGCCTCAAACAGAGGCGGCATATACGAGGAGGACATGGCGCGTCTGAGGACCGAAGCGGAGTATCGCGCTGTGTATTTTATGACGCGCGCCTCGGCCTCAAACGCCCTCGGCCGTCTTCCACTTGCGCTGAGGACCGCGCTCCTCCTGCCGCTTTTCTTTGTCGAGCCTTTGTTGTTTTTCGCCAATGTGCTGATATTTATCTTGAAAATCATGGCAATAAGGCCTTCGGCCGTAGTCTGCTGCAACGGGGGGTATCCTGCGGCCCGGGCCGCGCTTGCGCTCGCCGTTGCATGCGGCGTCACGAAAACCCCGGCTATCATGAGCATCGTAAGCATGCCGATGTCCATGAGGGTTTTTTCCGGTTTTTACGAAAGGCTCATAGATTCTCTCGTTTGGAGAAGTTTAAGCCTTGTCATAGTGAACGCCGGCGCGATTAAAAACGCCCTCGTGGAGACGCGCGGCATGCCGGAAGGGCTTGCCCGTGTCATTCATAACGGCATCGAGGACAGGCCGTTGGCCGCGGACAAGGCGGCCGCTGGCAGGAGACTGACCATTGGATGCCTCACCAGAGCCGACAGGGCAAAGGGCGTCTTGCACCTGCTTGACGCATTCATAGGTCTCGCAAAAAAATACCCTGACTTAAGGTTCATCATCGCGGGAGAGGGGGATGCTTCCGATGAACTCTCTCTCAGCAGGGCAGCATCAGGCGTAAAGGACAGGATTGAGCTTTGTGGATATTTCAGCGGCGATGCGCACAGGCTTATCTCAGGCTTTGACATATATGTATTCCCTTCTTTACACGAAGGGTTCCCTTACAGCATACTCGAAGCCATGCGCGCGGGATGCGCCATAGTATCAACCGCTGTCGGCGGTATACCTGAGGCCCTGAGAGACGGCGTGGACGGCCTCCTGATTGAACCGGCTTCGGCAAAGGCCATAGAGATTGCCGTCGAGAGGCTGATTAAAGACAGAAGGCTTGCGGAACGTTTAGGTATGAACGCGCGCTCAAGGTTCAAGGCCGACTTTACTCTCGCTGAGATGGAGACGCGCGTGCGAAAAGCCTTTGACGAAGCGATTCGAGAAGAAAGGCGCAAATAGTGGAACGGGACGCGCTTCATAAGGAAGCTCCCTGTGCTCCACCAAAAAATGGCGCGCTGCCATTGGTTTCAGTGGTCGTCCCCACATACAACCGCGTAAATCTCCTTAGAGAAACGCTCGCGTCAATCCTTTCTCAGACATTTAAGGATTTCGAGGTGCTTGTTGTAGACAGCTCATCAACAGACGGCACTGAGGATTTTGCGGCCGGGTTCAAGGATGCGAGGGTAAGGTATTTCAAAAAATCTGCTGACGGGCTTGTGGCCACGGGCAGAAACCTCGGCATAAGAAGCTCGCACGGCCGGTATATCGCATTCTGCGACGACGACGACCTGTGGGTTCAGGACAAGCTATCCCTTCAGGTTGAATTCATGGGGGAAAACCCTGACGCGGCGCTCTCGTTCGGATATGCCGTTGACTTCGGGGATGCGGGGTCTGCCGGGTATCTCCGCTACCCAAGAAACGAATGCGACAGCGCGGTAAGCTTCGACGCACTCATCATAGGCAATAAAATCACAGCCTCTACCGTCATGGTCAGAAGAAGTTCGCTCGACAAGTCCGGCCTTTTCGATGAAAGCCCGGAATTCAGGGCGATAGAGGACTATGACCTGTGGCTCAGGCTCGCGAGAAACGGGAGGATTGCGTGCATGCCCCGCGTCCTCTGCAAATACAGGGTCCACGAGGGGGCATTGACGAGAAACCCCTACAAGGAAAACCTGAAACTCCTTAAGCTCATCGAAAAATTCAGGGTAAACCGCTGGGCAGATGAAAAACTTCTAAAAAAGGCGGAGGCGAATGTATTGAGGATGCTCGGCAACGCCGCTCTTTTGACAGGTGTGGGCGGCTACAGACAGTGGTATCTTAATTCATTCAGGCTTTATAAGGCGCCAAAGACTTTTTTTCAGATGACCTTTGCGCTTATGCCAGAGGGCGTTGCACGGAGGCTGTTCGCATTTTTGAAAAAGGCTAAAATCAAAGGGTTTCAAAAGGGGCGGCTATTGGTTTAAATCCTCAAAACGCTTCCTCAATGAAGGCCCGCCCAAGAATATTATGAATGCGAGCATTGCCACGGCGCAGGCAAACGCGGCCCCTAAGATGAAGAATGCGAGTTGAAGCGTCATTGGCGGTTCTCCATGCCGGTATTCCGGCGTATGGACATATATTATTATAATCTTTTCCGATGTGTCAATGCGGGTCTTCCTTGACATGCTTTTTCAGGATGTTTATACTTAGAGCGGAACATCAGTCCCGCGAAAAGACACCCGCCTCAAGCCGGCTGAACACGGCATAAAGAATTCGTCTTCGGAGGTCAAGTTAAGATGAATATTTGCGTAATAGGCACGGGATATGTGGGCCTCGTTACAGGCACTTGCTTCGCGGACTTCGGCGTGAATGTCTCCTGCGTTGACAATGATGCCTCCAAGATAAGCTCTCTTAAACGGGGCGAGATACCCATATACGAGCCGGGGCTCAAGGAACTTCTCGACAAGAATGTGAAGCAGGGGAGGCTGGCCTTCACCACCGACCTTGCCGAGGGCATAAGAAAATCGCTCGTCATCTTCATAGCCGTGGGCACGCCGCCCAAGGAAGACGGGTCCGCTGACCTCACATACATCGAGGAGGTCGCGAGGGCCATAGCCCTGAATCTCAACGGATATAAGGTAATCGTTA
This sequence comes from uncultured Thermodesulfobacteriota bacterium, assembly GCA_964365865.1. GTDB lineage: Bacteria > Desulfobacterota > GWC2-55-46 > GWC2-55-46 > GWC2-55-46 > CAYIRV01. The sequence goes on from CAYIRV010000142.1 coordinate 4,629, forward strand.
CCAAAAGCACTGTGCCTGTGGGCACCGGAAAGCTGATAGAGGAACTCATATCCAAGGAGCAGACCGGAGGGCACAACTTCGACATAGCGTCAAACCCGGAGTTTTTGAGGGAAGGCTCTGCCATCGAGGATTTCATGCGGCCTGACCGTGTGGTTATCGGCACCAAGAGCCAGCAGGCCGTAGCCATACTCAAAGACCTCTATTCGCCCCTGTATCTCATAGAGACGCCTTTCGTTATTACAAATATAGAGACCGCCGAGCTTATAAAATATGCATCAAACGCCTTCCTTGCCACCAAGGTCTCCTTCATAAACGAGATGGCTAACATCTGCGAGAGGGCGGGCGGCGATGTCCACATGGTGGCAAAGGGCATGGGG
>CAYIRV010000143.1:0-4987 GCA_964365865.1 uncultured Thermodesulfobacteriota bacterium
AAGTGGCGTGGGTCGGGAACTTTTTGAGCAGCCTGTGTGTGCAAATTTCAAGTTTTCCGCGCCCTGCTAAATGTCTGCTTCAGCCTGCTTGTCTTTCAAAGAAGGCCGCTATATCCACATTCACGGTCGCCGGGTTTACGGTTGCGATGATGCTCTTGTCTTTGTCTTCTTCGCTGGATAGGTCCATTTCGTAAGGGGAGTCAAGCGCGGCCCCGTCCTTGTCGTATACGATCTTGACCACAGGGGCGGCCGATGACGCGCCGTCGGTCTTTGTTATAATCCCTATCTCATCTGTTGAAAGCCTTACCATCGTGCCTACGGGATACAGGCCCACCATGTTTATGAATGCCTTTACGATATTCGGATTAAAGTACCTGCCTGAGAAGTTTTGGAGTATCTTCACGGCCTCTACAGGGTCGTGGGGCCTCTGGTAGACCCTGAGCGTGGTAAGCGCGTCATACGCGTCGCAGAGCGTTATGATGTGGCTCAGCGGATGAAGCTCGTCCGCGGTCTGCGGATACCCTGAGCGGTCGTATTTTATGTGGTGCTCGTATATGATTCTGCTCACCTTGTCGTCAAGCCCGTCCATGCGTTTGGTTATGTTGGAGCCGAGGACCGGGTGCTCCTTTATCCTCTCCCATTCCTCGGAAGAAAGCCCTGATGGCTTTCGTATTATCTTCTCGGATACGCCGGTCTTTCCGATGTCGTGGAGGAGGGCCGCCACGCCCAGGGTGTGGATGTCCTCTTTCGTGAGATTCATGGCCCGCGCGAGCGAGAGAGAAAGTATGGAGACGTTGACCGAGTGGTTGTAGAGGTAGTTGTCGTAGTTCTTTATCATCGTGAGCCCCAGCATCGCGCTCGGGTCCGAGAGCACGGACTCGGTCATCTCGTCCACTATGCTCTCGACAGGCTCGGACTTGGGGATCTTCCCCATCCGCACTTCGTTCATTACATTCTTTACGCACTCGACCGCGCCGTTGTATATTTCCATCATGTTCCGCCTGCCCATGGAGATGGACTTGAGGGTTACATGCGTAACGCCCTTTGCGTGAAGCTCCTTCTGGAGCGCCGGCCCCTGCATCTGTTCTCCGGAGAGTATGTCGAATAGGGCTGAAAGCTCCCTTTCGGTAACGCCCTTCTCGAATATGAGCGCGTCAACATTCTTGTCCGCCATGTAAAGGGAAAGCTCCGGGTAGAGCCTGTCCGAGTCCGCAACAGGGGAGGTCTCGAACACGAGCAGGTCGTTTACGCGGCCTATGACGAGGTTGTTCTTGGTCTTGAGAAAGTCCGTGACGAACTGGTAGGCCTTCCGAGCCGGCGCGATGGTGGCCGGGTGGCCGGCGGGGTAGAGCTTTTTGCTCTTGAGTGCCCCGTTTATGTTCTTAAGCAGGGTGTCGCTGTCAAGTTGTGTCATGACGCCTTCTTCCTATCCCTTGAGTCGAGGATTCTTTTGCAGGCGCTGTAAAGGTCTCCCGCGGATTCGCCGCGGGCTTTTTCAACGGCCGCATACGCCTCATCGCCGCCTATTGCGCCCAGGGCGCCGGCCGCGAGGCAACGTATGTCGTCGTTGGCTTTTTTGCCGAGCCATGCCTTCTTGAAAAGGATTTTCGCAAGATACGGAACCGCCTTCTGTCCGCCTATGAGCCTAAGTGCCCTTATGGCCGCCTTCTTAGGCTCCTGATTCTCCGAGAACGCCCCGCCCTTAAGCGCGATGTTACCGACTGTATCTATGGCCGCCGGGTCGCGGAGCATGCCTATGGATATGATGGCCTGGGTAACGAGCGGCATGTCTTCCTCTTCAAGCGCCTTGATGAGCACATCGAGGGATTCCTTAGACCTTATCCGGGCGAGGTTCTTCAAGACCTCTTTCTTGACCCTTATGTCCGGGTTCCCATACGCGGCCTTCAGGTGTTCGACGGATTCAGGTTCCCCTATCTCCCCCAATAGCGTTACCATCTGCCTTACCACATACCAGAGGTCGCTATCAAGCTTTTTTACCGCGTAGGGTATTACGGCTTTGCCAAACGGGAGCACCACATTGAAGAGGGTTCTTCTCGTGGATGCCTCCGGCGCGTCAACGAGGGCGCTCAAAAGCGCCTCTATGGCCGCCCCCCCGCCGTGAAGGAGTATCTGCTGCGCGGCGGCCCGTTCAGCCTCGTCCATTCCGCCGGCCCTGGCCGCGAGGCGCTGGAGCGTCTCAGGGGTAAGGAAGGACTTAAGCACTTCCTCCGCAATGGAGCGTATCTCGTCGGAAAGGCCGGAAAAGGGCGACGAATGCCCCTCAAACAGGACGAGCACAGGAAATGTCTCGTCGAACATCTTCTCAAAAAGGAGCTTGTCCGTTGCCTCTTTTATCCTTACCGCGAGGTCATTATACCGCAGAAGGTCCTTTTCGCCTCGGAGTTTTTCTATCAGGGCATTGAGTTCTTCAACCTCTGGCGAAGGTTTTTTCTCCTCCGGCAAAGGAGGCCCCTTTGCGCCATCTGATGCGGATGCGCCTGACGGCTCATCCTTTTTCTCCTCTTTGTCCTCGTCCGCTTTTTTGTCTCCGGCTCCTTCTTTGTCTCCGTCCCCTTCTTTGTCCCCGGCCCCATGTTCGTCCACGGCTATATCGCGTTTTTCATCTTCTGCTCTCTTCTCCTCCAGCTCTTTTTTGAGCTTTGCGAGGTCTTCATAGCGCATCTCGTTAAGGAGTATGCCGGTTATGTCGTTCTCCACGACAAACACCTCAATGCCGCCCTTTTCAAGAAGCGTCTCAGGTTCGATCTTCAGTATCGTCAGGAAGCCCTTGATGTCCGCGGGGGTCGCGGCCGGGGTTATGGTTATCTCTTTGATACGCCTGAAGAATAGCTTTTTGGCGAGCCCGGCAACCGCCTCATTGCCCGGGGCTATCGGGACCTTATCAAAGTAAAACCCTTTCTGGTCAACCCGCCATTTAATGTCGCCGTACTCGTTAAGGTGGTTCTTGATAAGGGTGTAAGCCTTCCCAAAGGCGGCCTCGAGGTTTGGATGCCCCTGCGGGTAGAAGTTGCGCATCTTGACAGCCTTATTCAGTTCAATTAGTATGGTTGTGTAAGTTAGCGCGTCCGTTGGCATTTTAGGTCAGGTCCAAGGGTTCTCCGGGGTTTGCCGGCATGGGCTAAAATCTATGGAAAGTCCGTGCCCGTGGGGACAAGTTGTCTGCTCAATTAGATTATCATAACAAAATGCGCCTTTTTGTCAATCGCAAACATATCAAAAACCGCCAAGCAAAGAGCGGTTTCCCCCCTTTGCGAAAGGGGGAAGTAACCCCCTTAATCCCCCTTTGAAAAGGGGGAGGATATGGAAGGGAGCATTCTCCTATGGCTAAAGAAAAGACGATATATACCTGCCAGTCCTGCGGGAATACCGCGTATAAGTGGCTCGGCAGATGCCCGGACTGCGGGGCGTGGAACTCATATCTCGAAGAGCGCGTTATAGAAGATAAGAGGCGCAAACCCTCGTCTTCGGCATCGCGGCCTTTGGCAAGGCCGGAGCCTCTGACAGGGCTGGACATGAGGGAAGAGGAAAGGCTTTCAACAGGACTGATTGAGTTGGACAGGGTTTTGGGCGGCGGCATGGTGCCGGGTTCCGCGGTCCTCATAGCCGGGGACCCGGGTATCGGGAAATCCACGCTCCTTTTGCAGGCAATGGCAAGGTGCGCCTCCGCGGGCCAAAAGGTGCTTTATGTTACAGGGGAGGAGTCGCCCCGGCAAATTAGGCTCCGCGGCGAAAGGCTCGGTTCAGTGGACAAAAACCTCTTTGTCTATGCCGAGACTTCTGTCGAGGCTGTGCTCGACGCAATCGAGAAGCTCAGGCCCGGGGTCGTTGTTGTTGATTCTGTCCAGACATTGTATGCATCCGGTCTTGAATCATCGCCCGGAAGCCTCAGTCAGGTGAGGGAGGTGGCGGCTAAACTGATTGCAGAGGCAAAGGCAGCGGAGTTTACGCTTTTCCTCGTGGGCCATGTTACAAAGGACGGCATGATAGCAGGGCCAAAGACCCTTGAGCATATGGTTGACACTGTCCTGTATTTCGAGGGCGAGAAGGGACATCCATTCAGGATTCTGAGGGGGGCAAAAAACAGGTTCGGCTCTGTGATGGAGGTCGGGATATTCGAGATGAAGGAGACAGGGCTGGCCGAGGTAACGAACCCTTCCGAATTATTCCTGGCCGAGAGGCCGGAAGGCGCGTCAGGCTCAGCGGTTGTGCCGAGCCTCGAAGGCACGAGAATCATACTCGTGGAGGTCCAATCCCTCGTATGCCCCACGATATTCGGTATGCCGAGGAGGACGGTCGTGGGCGTTGACTACAACAAGGTAATCCTCTTGGCCGCCGTGCTTGAGAAAAAGGCCGCCATAGCCCTTGCGAACCACGACATATTCCTCAAGGTCGCCGGAGGCATAAGGCTCGATGAGCCTGCGGTTGACTTGGGCGTTGTCGCCTCAATCGCATCGAACTTCTTGGACAGGCCCATAGAACCCAAGACGGTCGTATTCGGCGAGGTGGGCCTTGCCGGAGAGGTCAGGGCCGTTCATCAGGCCGAGGCCCGGGTAAGGGAGGCCGGAAAACTCGGCTTCAAGAGGTGCGTGCTGCCCAAGGACAACCTTAAGGGCATAAGCGCAACAGGGCTTAAACTCAAACTCGAAGGCGTCTCGAATGTCGGCGAGGCGATAAAGAGGATATTCTGAGGGAGAGCGAAACGCGGATTGTTTTTGGATATGGGAAAGGTTATAATTACGCCCAATGCATGAATAAACAGCGGACAAAAAACAAGCGCTGCAGCGCGCTCGGCTCATCCATAAAGAAGCTGAGAGAGCAAAGAAAATTTACTCAGGAAAAACTGGCGGAATTGGCCGATATCCACACAAGTTATATAGGTCAAATAGAACGCGGCTTAAGGTATCCGTCTCTAAAAATATTATTCAAAATAGCTGACGCCCTGAATGTGAGGATCGCCGAGTTGTTC
>CAYIRV010000144.1:0-4960 GCA_964365865.1 uncultured Thermodesulfobacteriota bacterium
ACAAGAAAGAACTCAGCGAGGTCTGCAAAAAATGCCACACGACCGCTGACTGGAAAAAAACGGAGCTTGACCACAACCTGCAGACCAAGTTCCCGCTTATCGGCAAGCACAAGGACACATCATGCGTTAAATGCCATGAGAACAAGAGGTATAAGACAAAGGCCGAGACATGCGCGGACTGCCATAAGGATTACCATAAAGGGCAGTTCAAGGAAGGCTGCGATTCATGCCATACGCAGTCTGATTGGGCGCCGAGGAATTTCGACCACAGGAAAAAGACGGGTTACGAGCTCGGGGGCGTACACAACGACATCGTATGCGCGAGCTGCCACAAAAAGAATGGGACTTATAAGGATGTTGACCGGCACTGCAGCCAGTGCCATACAGACAGGCATCTCAAGCAGTACGGCGTTGCGGAATGCTCGCAGTGCCACAGCCAGAACTCCTGGGATGTAAGCCGGTTCAAACACGACAAAACCGGCTTTCCGCTCGCGGGCGCGCACCGGGCCGCGGATTGTCAGGACTGCCACAAGAACAGGTTCTACAGGAATATATCCGGCCTGTGCATAAGCTGTCATGCCAACGCTTATAGCTCGGCCCCGGGGCACGCATCCAGAGGCTTCAGTCAGGATTGCAGGCAGTGCCACGGGAGCCTTCTCGTTACATGGAAGGCCGCACACCCCGCCTCCGGGTGCGCGGCATGTCATATGACCGACAGGCCGGCCTCACATGCGGCCAACCCATTGGTCTATCCGGCGACCTGCGAGATGTGCCACGCGGTCTCATCGTGGACAGCCACCAGACATGTATCCGTCAGCAACTGCTCAAGCTGCCACCTGAGCAGAAGACCCGCGTCTCATACGGCCAATCCGGCCAAGTATCAGGTTACATGCGAGAATTGCCACAGATACCCGACATGGGCGTTTACGCATTCTTCCGGCGCGACAATATGCTCAAGCTGCCACCTGATTGACAGGCCGTCTCTGCACATCAGCAACCCTTCAAAGTATTCGACGACATGCGGAGACTGCCACAGGTATCCGGTCTGGACATTTGTCCATCCGGTCCTCGGCGTCAGCTGCTCGGCCTGCCATGCGGCTGACGCGCCTTCGGCCCATGCCTCTTATAGCAACAGGTTTGGCCCGTTATGCGAGAACTGCCACCGGTATCCGTCATGGCTCCCCGGAACCATGAACCATTCGTTCACGGCCTTCCCGACAACGCACAAAGGGTCTTCATCCTGCGGCGACTGCCACCTTGGCCGGAATTACGGAAACAAGGGCGGGTGCATAGAGTGCCATACCGCCAGCGGCGCGGATGTGCATAATACGAGCTTGAATTCAGGATGTTTATCGTGCCACCCGACCGGCAGGGAGTGAAGAAGCGGTTTGCCCCGACAGGGGCTGTCTGCGTATGGGGTTGGCTTCTTTTGCCGTTCGCCGTAATCGTCCCTGCCGTTGCCTGCGGCGCCGAGCAGCACGGGTTTGTCTCAGTGGAGGATTATTATTCGAAGTATTCAAACTCGCTCTATACCCAACACCTGCTTACAACGCGCCTCAGGCTCGATGTCTCCAAGCTCAACAAAGCAGGCGACATGTCGTTCCATTTCGACGGCCGCGACAGGCTCAACCTCGGCTCTGATGCGTATGGCGGCTCAGGCAAGGAACTGCGGATTGACGCGCTGAACTTCGAGTACTCGCCGGGCAGGATTTATCTGGCGGCAGGCCGCCTCTGGCCCAAGGACATTCCGCTGGAGCGCATAGACGGCGTCAATATGGCCTATCAGTCCAACGGCCTCGGGGCCGGGGCCTTTGCCGGGGCGCATCCCGACCCTTATACCGAGACATTCAGCACTGACCGCGGCGCGACCGGAGCCTATGCGTTCATCCGCAAGGACAAAGGCTCCGCTGACCTTGCCTTTACGCACAATACCTACAAGGGCGGGACAGACCGCCAGTACATGTTCGGTCAAGTTTCGTATTCCCTGCCGCATCAGCTCCTGTTTTACGGCACCGCCACCGCGGATATAGACCAGATTACAAACAAGGCCGGGCTGACAAGCGGCATAATGGAGCTTACCTACAGGCCGGACTTTGCCAAGAGCATAACGGCCGGGTATAATCAATTCCGCTCCATCAGGCTGTATAAGTCCATGGCCTCCTTTATGGACAGCCGTCAGACGGCATATTACCTGTCCGGGAATTACCGCTTCAAGGAGAGATACGGCCTTTACGGCAGGGTGGAGAGGCAAACCAGCGTCTTCCCCTCCACGCAGCTCCAGCCCACGAAGTCCACTGGTTTTCGCGCGGGTCTCAGCGTTGAGGATTTATTCGGCACAGGGTTCAACTCGGATGCAAGCGTAAGCAGGACGGACGGCGACAGCGTCAAGCTCATGGCCTACCATGTGGAGGTGAGCAGGATGCTCAGGGATTCCATCCAGCTCATGTTGAACGGCTCTTACTCGCGAAGCGATTACCCGGCTACGGGCTACGCCAGCGATGTCTGGACATACGGGGCGTTTACATACCTGCGGCTCGCGAAAGTCTGGGTCGTGTATGTATCCTATGAGCGCGAGCAGGGGGCCGACTACTCGGCTGACCGCGTGATGTCGAGCGTGAGCTTCAAGTTCTGACGCCCGCTGGTTTTCCGAACCGCTTCTCTATCTCCACGCCGATGGAATTGAGGAATTCGTTAGGCAGTTCCCCGCCTGCGAATATGTATACATATTCGTTCGGGAACTCGGCAACCCGTCCGTCTGCTTCCATGATGACCGTTTTTTTTCGTATCTCCTTTACATTCGAGCAAAGCATGACATTCAGCGATTTGTCTGACAACGCTTTTTCGAGCCTGTCCTTGTTCAACGGCTTTATCCTGCTGAACGCCGTGCCCCTGTAAGAGAGCGTTACCCTGTTGCCCGACAGGCAGGAGAGGGCCATGGCCGCCTCTATGGCGCTGTCGCCTCCGCCGACCACGAGCAGGTCCGCGTCCGTGTGCTGTTCCGGGTCTAAGAGCTTGTAGGCCACCTTCGGCAGGGTTTCCCCGGGCACCCCGAGTTTTCTCGGGGTGCCGCGCCTCCCTATGGCGAGGACGACCCTCTCCGCTATGTATTCGGCCTTGGTTGTCCTGACCCTGAACCGGTTGTCCGTGCTTTGCATGCCAGTCATCTTTTCATGCGTGTTTATTTTAAGCCCTGTCTTACTGATGACCTCCATCCACAGCTCAAGAAGCGCCTCCTTTGTCGTCTCCTTAAGCTTGACCTTGCCGTAGAGCGGCAGGTCAACCGGAGAGGTCATTACTATCTTGTGCCTCGGATATTGGAGGACAGCGCCGCCTATGTCATCCTGCTCGATGGTTACGAATTTAAGCTTGTGCTTGGCCGCCATCAGGGAGGCCCCTATACCCGCCGGGCCGGCGCCGACTATAATCAGGTCATAGACCCCGTCAGGCCGGGTCTTGCCTTCAGACTGCGCGGCTATATATTCAACCGCCTTTGTGCCCTGAGTTATCGCGTTCTTTATAAGCCCCATGCCCCCGAGTTCGCCCACTATGAAAACCCCTTTGATGTTGCTCTCGTAATCAGGCGACACATATGGTATGTCCACCCCTCTGGTCTCGGTGCCGAACACAAGGGTTATTGCCCCCACCGGGCAGGCCGCGGCGCAGGCGCCGTGCCCGACGCAATGGGAGGCGTGTATGAGCTTGCCCTTGCCGTCCACAAGCCCGATAATCTCCTTTTCCGGGCATGCCTTGACGCACGCGCCGCTCCCTATGCACTTGGCCGGGTCTATGTATGGGTGTATGGAGACAGGCTCATGCAGGCCCCGTTCCTTGGCCTGCGTTATCTTCCGCTCGACCTTCATGGATTTTTTCCTGTGTGCGAGAAGGTAAGAGCCTATGGCGAGCGTAAGGACGAATGCCGAGATTGCCGCTGTTAAAATATCAACCCCCCTTTTTTTTTGCTTTACCGATACCAGCCTCATTATTATACACCGCTTTAGTCAGGCACGGAAGGTGTCTGCGGGTCGGCAGGGTATTTCCAACCGCCACGCCGCGCTTTACTAACTGCAATAGATAATTTATAATCTATCCAAGCCTTGCCAGTTCAATAGCGAAGTGAGGTAATGACATAAGCGGGGCAGAGTAAAGTTGCCCCGGAGCCCCGGCGATTCCATTGCTTCGAGAAGACTTCGCCGCTGCGCGCGTTTTTCGACGGGGTATTCCCCGCGCGAGACACCATTGCAAAGTTCGCGATAATCTATTATAATACGAACATCCCTCATCAGCGATACGCCTTCCATGTAGACTTAAAAAACCTTCCGCGCCTTGGTATTTCTTCTGCGTCAGTCAAGACATATGCCCTGAAGGCATCCATCACGAGATAGACCCATCTGCGGCAGTACACAGGTCTCAATGGCGGTTTAACGCACTGCTGCGATTTTTTCCGTTCCGGAGGACATATCGTAGTGAAAAGGACATGTCCCTTGATTACATCGGCCCAGAAGTTCCAAGCCATATCCAGCGCAGTCCCCGAGGGGATAATCGTGATAGATAAGGATATGAAGATCATCTGGGTAAATCCCGCGGCAGAGGTCTGGACAGGCGGCCTTGTTGAAGTAAGAGGTCTCTATTGCCACAGCGTATATCAGCAAGGAAAGGGGATTTGCAACGGCTGCCCTTCCGTAACGGCCTTCAAGACAGGGAGGCCCGAAAAATCTCTTTTTCACGCCTATTATATCAACGGCGTCAGGAGACACGTTGAACTTACGGCCGCGCCTATATTCGACGAAAACGGAAAAGTTGTTGCCGTCGCGGAGATAGCCAGGGACCTTACCGAAAAGCTGGAACTCGAGGAGAAGTTCAAGGAGAGCAGGGACAGGCTCCAGGCCATCTTCGACGGGATAGGAGACGGCATATCGGTCATAGACAGGGACTACAATATAATCAGGGTGAATAAGGGGCT
>CAYIRV010000145.1:0-2815 GCA_964365865.1 uncultured Thermodesulfobacteriota bacterium
TTTATGGAAACCGATATTTCACTGCGGCGCGAGGCCGCGCCAGCGGCCTCGCCTTCGAGCTTTGAGACCAAGACCCGGAGCCTCTTTATCTCAGCCCTTTTTTCGAGTATCCCGGTATCGCCGCTGCCTGCCCCGCCTGTTATTATGCCCTGCGGGTCAATGACATCGCCTTCGAGGGTAACGAGGGTCTTATTGTATATGCCATTCCTCTGCCATATATCGAGCGCGGTTTTCATGTCCTCAACAACGAGCACATCCGAGAGGAGCGCGCTCACTATGGCCTGATAGCCGTCCTTGATTCTGACTTCATTCAGAAGCTCTTTTGTGTTGTCCGGGACTCCGTAGGCCGCATTCGCGGGCACAGGCGCGGGCAGAGGCTTAAGCTCGTTTACAGGCACGAATGTGCCCCTGCCTGAGAGGTTTTTCTTGAGGTATTCTATGGCGTCAGCGCCCTGCCTCTGGCTCTCCACTATCACATACTGGAGCGCGCCGCCGAGCGCGGCTTGAACCGCCTTTTCATATCCCTGACCGGCCTCTATGCAGTCCGCGACGAGGCCGTGTATGCCGGTTCTGTTTTCCTTAAGCATTATGGCGCGCGGGCCTTGCTTGAGGCTTTCGAGGTTTTTCTCCATGTCCTCAAGCGCGCTGAGCCGGGCGCATGCGCCCGCGTATTCATCGTTAAACGCCTTCAGCCGGGCCGCGGCCGCGTGGCTTTCGCCTTCGAGGCTGCCCTGCCTTTCCTTCACGGCAATAAGCTCGGCCTCGGCAACGCCTCTGGCGCCCTGCCTCGCGTTCAAGGACTGCCTCAGGGAGAGCGCCCTGTCTTCCAAGGCTAAAAGCTCTTTCTCGAACCCTTCTTTCTCTGTTCTGGCCTTTTCCTCTTTGTGTCTCGCGGCCTCGGCCTCTTTCATGGATGACTGAAGCGCATGCCGGACATCCGATAACGTTGTCAGGGCCCTGAGGGATTCGGCTTTTTCAGAGCCTTCCTGTTCCTCAAGAAGCCTTATTTGACCGTTAAGTTCCCCCAGCCTTCCGGCCTCCTCTTTGACGCGAGCCGCCTCCGTGCTTATAATGGCATCCGCCTCTATCAAGGACGCGCCGAGGGACTCCATGTGCCTGTTCGCGCCTTGGATGTTATTCCTTATTTCCCCGATTTCAAAGGCGAGCCTTTCACTGTTCCTCTTAAGCTCCGCAAGCCGCGCATGCGCGAGCGCCCCGGCGTGCTCCTCTTGCTGTATGAGCCTTTCAATGCCCGCGAGCCTTTCGCTTATGTCCCTGAAGGCCGCTTCCAAGGCAACGCTCTCAAGCCTTATCTCCTCAGCCTTGGACTCGGCGCCTGACGCGCGGGCCGTAAGCGCCGCATCTTCGTCATTAATCTCAACCAGTCTTTTTGAAAGCGCGCCGAGCTCCTCCCCTATTTTCTTGAACTCGATGGAGCATATGCGAAGGTCCACTTCCTTAAGCTCGTCCCTCAGAACCTTATACCTCTCGGCCTTTTTCGCCTGACGGTTAAGGGAGTTTAATTGCCTTCTTACCTCGCTTATTATGTCGTTTACGCGCGTGAGGTTTTCCCTCGTTGCCTCGAGCCTGCGGAGAGCCGCGTCCTTCTTGTGCTTGAACTTGCTTATGCCTGCGGCCTCCTCGAATATTACTCTCCTGTCCTCAGGCTTGGCGTTCACTATCCATCCGACCTGCCCCTGCTCCACGATTGAATATGCGTGCGTGCCGATGCCCGTATCCGTGAACAGGTCAACAATGTCGCGGAGCCTGCACTGGACTTTATTGAGGTAATACTCGCTCTCGCCTGACCTGTAGAGCCGTCGGGAGACTTCTATTTCGGTGAAATTAACGAATCTGGCGGGCGCCTTTCCCTCGTGATTTGAAAACACGAGCGACACCTCTGCCATGCCCAGGGGTTTACGGGATTCGCTCCCGTTAAAGATGATGTCCTCCATGAGCTTGCCGCGCAAATGCCTCGGGTTCTGCTCGCCGATGACCCACCTTATGGCGTCAACGATGTTGCTTTTCCCGCACCCGTTCGGCCCAACAATGCCTGAAACGCCTGTGGAAAAATTGAGGTTTACCTTGTCTATGAAGGACTTAAATCCGTGGATTGAAAGGGTTTTTATCCGCATTTAATGGGGGTTGAAAGGTGATTTTGTGCTGATATTAGCAGAGTTTTAAGGGCTTGTAAAGTGAAAAATACCATAGAAAGGGGGAAAGACGGAAAAAAGATACTACCTGTTGGGGATGGGGCGCTACAGCCTTTTTGCAATGGATATGACCTTTTTGAGTCTGCTTTCCATAAAGAGGGCTTTTACCGTCTTTCTGACAAACCCCTTGTCAATCTTTTCGTTCCAGATATGCGCGCAGTCCACATAATCCTGATCCGAGCCTGCGCGGAGTTTGAGAATAATAAGGTGCTCGGGTCTTACGACCTTCAACCGCACCCTGCCGTATGCTGAAACAGGGACAGCGGCGGCAACAGCCTCTTTTTCAAACTCATGGGCCGCGACTATTAGGTCAGCCCAAGTGCCTCCGATTCTTACTTCTATCAGGTCTTTAATGGAGTCTTTAGGCCGTCCGATATGGCGCTTGGTGTGTTTGTATTCTTTGGCATACATGAGCCAGTCTATAAAAAAGGGGATGCGCCCCTTTTCCATGGTAACGATAAAATCCATATCTTTCGTGGCTCGCGGCCTTGAAAAGGCCGACAGGGCGAGCGCCCCTGTCAGGGCAAAGTCGAGGATGAACTTGCGGCGCTTAGCTTCTCTTAAGACCTTTACGATTTCTTTGAATTCTTTTTCCATGCGCC
>CAYIRV010000145.1:2915-4918 GCA_964365865.1 uncultured Thermodesulfobacteriota bacterium
CGCTTAGCTTCTCTTAAGACCTTTACGATTTCTTTGAATTCTTTTTCCATGCGCCTTAACGGCCAGGCTGAGGTTTTGGACAAACTCGGATAACTCTATGGCGCATCTCAGCCTCTCGGCCGGAGACATCCTGCCGTATGACTCTTTTTCGCGTTTCCTCAATGTCGAGCGTATGTCCATGACGGCATGATACCATGTTTTGACTCATTTTCAAACCCGCCTGTCAGCGGGGAGTCTCCCTAATCCATCTATCCTTTTTTGGCAATCGTCTTTAAATGTGCCCTGTTATAAAAACAGGAAGAAAAAACAGGCGAAAATCCGGTCTTTTTAAGCAACAAGGCAAAAGTCTTGGGAGAAAAATACCACAGGTGGCTGGGAGGGCCGAAATATTTCCATTTGATTCCGGCAAGCCTTGCCTTGATATGAGTAACACAAGGAACGATTGTAATAAGCATTCCGCCTTCGGATAAAAGCCTGTGTATCTCGGTCAATGTCCTGAGCGGGTCGTGAAGATGCTCGATAACATGAAGCGCTACCACAACATCGAAACTCTTGCCTGAAAAGTTATGAGATTCGAGGGTTCCTTCCGATACATCAAGGCCCTGACTTTTGGCATATTGCAAGGCCGCAGGGTTTAAATCTATGCCTGTTGCGACAAACTTCCTGTCGGATTTGAGAACGCTCAGGAAATTCCCATGATTGCACCCGATCTCAAGCAGCCTTATCTGTTTGTGATGCGGGAAGAGCTTCTTAATCCTTGACGCAAAAAAACGATACCGGAGCTTCCGGCTGATGCTCACATGCGGCTTGAAATTAGACGCCTTCTTTTGAGTAGCTTTGATGAGTTCTTGTTCGCAAGGCAGAGGCGTTGTATAAACAAACCCGCAGCCCGCGCATTTTACAATGGTAAAACCTCTTTTTTCCCCTAACTCGCTGAAACCATCTGTTGCGCATAAAATACAAGCCATTGAAGAACATCCTTTATATCCGGAGAATAAGGGGTTCAATTGCTCCGGTAAGTCATTGATGCACAGGATACCATGTTTTGACCTGTTTTCAAACCCGCGTGTCAGGATGACGGCAAACCGCAAAAGCTATCGCGGGTTCAAGTTTGCAACTTGAACCCAAATCGTTCGTATCAGACACATACGAATTTTATGGGAGCAGGTTACAAACCTGCTCCCGCAAAAAACTCTACTTTAAAACTGTCTACTTGACAGGGAAGCTTACGCCGTAACCCCAAGGTTTCCAAATTTCCTTAGAAGTTGGTAACGTTCGGAGGGCTATCCTCTTTGAGATCGTCGGCTGCTCCGACTTTTTGAGCCCGTGAAAATAGTGCAATAAATAATTCTTGTGGAATCTTTTTTTCTTTTTCTAATTCTTTTATAATAGTATATGGATTAAGTATCAGTACATATTGATATTTACCAGCTGGACCAGCTATGGCCTCAATAAACCCCAACTCTATTAGATTCTTCATCCGAGAGTGCCAAGTAGTCACAGCTCTTTGACCATTAAATCCTGCCTCAGAAGCCATCTCTCTTTCATTTTCAATTGTTACCATTGATTCATCAAAAACTCGACACCATAAGCATAAGTAGGTCTGAGAGACTGGTGTTCCCTTCGGGGCTAAATGATCCATAATCTGAAAAATCTGAGGCATTGTACGAGGCATGGTCGTGTAACCATCCTTTTCCGTCCTTTTCCATAACGGTTTGGAATCAATGTCAGGCCAGCATCTCTTTCGCAACTCAAGGGTTATAGAAGACATTTTCGATGCTCTTGCCTTCTTCTGTTTTAAATTCATGCTTCCTCCTATGTAATACAAAAACAGTTGGTTTGAGGGGCAGGGTTTTGGAGGCCCCGCTAACCATGCAACCGGTTGCACAGCCCTCAATCCAACTGATATTATTCTATTCAATAACCCCTGTAAAAACAAGGACTTTTGCGACTTTCTATTTCACTCTAATTAGTAACCCAAACAATATCTTGTAATGTGAGAA
>CAYIRV010000146.1:0-4892 GCA_964365865.1 uncultured Thermodesulfobacteriota bacterium
TTTTTTTTTTTTTTTTTTTATTGGCCCCCCAACCCGCCCCCCCCCCCCAAACCCCCCCCTTCCTCGGGGGGGTTTGGGGGGGGGGTGCTGCCGCGTATCTGGAACCTCAAGTCATATGTCTTTGACTCTATTGTCTTGAGTATGTCAGGGGGATAGATGGTGAGGACTGCGAATAAAAAAGCTACGGAAAACGCTATGAGGAAAGGGGTATACCTTCGTCCGTGGAAACTTCCCATATCAGTTATAGGTTATTTTCTTTTAAACCCTATGTAAACAGCCGCCATGAAGATAAACCCGATGCCAATAAGACCGAGGCCCGGATGCTCCACTCCATAGACAACAGGGACAAGCGCAAACCGGGCAACGGCCCTGCGGGTTTCGCTTGCCAGAATATAATCCGCGAGAGGAGGCGAGACCGTATAATAAGCCCGGACGAAAAGCCTGCCAAAAAGGTTGGTAACAAGGTGTCTGTCCCTGAAGTCCCTAAGCGATTTAACATGAGGGTGCAAATAACTGCCGTAGGCCGCGGTTGCTATGAAGCACCCGCCTGCGGCCATTATTCCGCTGCCGGACGGAGGGTCTGTGTATTCAAATGTGGCTGAGGCGATGTTGGCAACAGAGTCCGTTACCGTAACCACGAATGTCAGCGGGTCTGTCGTGCCCGGAAGCGTCCCGTATATCTCGCCTGTGCCTGTGTTGAGGTAAAGCCCGGGCGGCAGATTGCCGTCATCGCTCCATGTATAAGGCGGCATGCCGCCGGTTGCCGCAAGCATGGTTGAATACGGCTTTCCCACATCGCCTGACGGGAGGTTCGGTGTTGTTATCGTAAGCGGGTCAACCACGCCGCCCAGTGTGTCGTCAATTATATACTGGAACCTTATTACCCACGATTCCCCCGGTGCAAGGGACGCCCTCTGCCACGCCATGTTTATGGTGTAGTCGCCGTTGCCGTCGTTATGCGGGACAAACAAATTATAGGGATTTTTATCCCAACCGCTGTCAACGCTCGGCACGCCGCCGCCGCTTACATCCCTGATGCCTATTGTCCAGTTTGTAGTAGGGGCTGTGGCTGTAACGAGGTTTGATAGCGGAATGTCGTTTGTCGTGCCTGCGCCGCTTCCTTCCGAGAAATTATCCTGGTCAGGGTCCATGCCCCTCGCGTAAGCGAGGTTTGTCATCGTAATTTCCGAGGAGTTCGTAAGCGTTATCGTGAAGTCTATTACCCCTGAGTCCTTGAGGAATGTCATTACCTGCGTTATGTCAAGACCGTTAAACGAGCCTGTCGTGAGGGCCGCGAGCGCGCTCCCGGAGCTGGTGTTTGTCGTTGTCGCGCCGAATGCGTCTCCGCTCGAATAGCCAGCGGCATAATATAAATTGTCTACGCCTATTGAATAGAACTCAAAAGGAGAGCCGGGCTTCAGAAAATCGAAAGTAGTCCACGCCTTCGCGCCAGTCTTGTCATAATCTATGCCGACCGTGAAGTTGTCGTCAATAAGCCCGCCGGTGTTCGAAACGCCCACACGGAGCACATTGCCTTCGAGGATAAAGGTGGCGGCGCCAGCCGTGCCTGAAAAGGCGGTTAACGCGATAAAAGACGCGAACAGGACAATGGCGGCAATGCCTCTAAGCGATTTTGTGTTCAGTAATCTCTTCATAGGATGCTCCACATTACCCGGTCAGGCTAATTTATTCCACCCTCCCCTTTATCCCCTCCCATCAAGGGAGGGGATAAAATATGGTTCCCTCTCCCCCTGCGGGAGAGGGTTAGGGTGAGGGGGAGGGGGAGGGGGACGTAACATTGATTTTCGTTAGTATTAATTTATTCTCACGAAGTCGCCCCTCTTTCCGGTCTCCCCAATAGTCTCATCAGGCTCTGTCTCTGTAATGGGCCTGTCAGGACGTTCAAGCCCTATGCCTTCATCCAACTCCGTTCTCTCGAACTCATGGCCTTCCAATTCGAGCCTTTCATGGCCGTCATGCGCGTCAAAGGCTTCTGAAAAGTCTGCCAAAGTCCCTTCGCCTTCCCCTGAATCCCCGTGCCCCGATGTGTCCCTTTCAAGCCGCGCCCTCTCAAAGTCCCTCATCATGCTTGGGTCTGTGGGCGGCCCGTCAGGCCGTATCATGGTAAAGAATCCCGCAAGCACCCTTACGATATCGTCAGGCAGGCTTTTGTTTAATGTATCCACTATTCCGTCTTCGACCAATACGCCGGAAAGGCCGAGCAGATAGAACATGAAGAAGTCCGTTCCCCTTACCCCTGCGATGGCAGTTGGCGTCTCAACCTGAAAATTAGACTGGCCGGCGGTGATTGGCAGCACAGCGCCCAGCGTCTTTGGCACTATTGCGCGGAGCTTGCCCCTCATAAGCCGGAGCGTCCCGGCCGTTCTCGTGTTGTCGTCAGCGAGCGTGTAATCCTTTATCTCCACCCTCGTGTTCGGCGCGAGTTTTAATACCGTATTGTCCGCAAAAACAACCTCTGCGAACGAATTGGACTTTGCCCTCACGATGTCTCCGGCCGATACAGGGTCCCCGACATTTACAGCCGATGCCCTAACCTCTCCAGACATAAGGATGTCAACCTTGCCGCGGACAACGGTGAACCTTCCCACAGCGGCCGCAAACGCGGCCTGAAAGCTCAATGCGAGCATCAAAAACGCCATCAATAAAACGCAGGCCAATCCCCTTGTTGCCCTCATATCCAGCCTCTCATCTTACAGTTTGAACTCTATGCCGGCGGACAATATCTCCCGCTCGTAATTGTATGTGGCGATGTTGGAATCGTCCTCTATGTGGGTATACTGGACCACGAGGTCCGTCTTCTTGTATATGGCGTAAGACAGGAGCGCGGACTGGGTGAATGTAAAGTCCCTTCTTTTCTTCAAGAAGTATGAGTTAGCGTGCTTGAAGTACTGCAGATTGACATCCATGTAGCCCTGAACCCTGAGCCTGTCGCTCAGCGGATAGAGGATGCCTGCCGAGGCCTTATGCCCCCTGTATGTCCAGTTGTCCCCCTTTGTCTCCTCTTTGTTCGCCTCATACCTCAGGGTATAAAAACCCCTGTCTTTCCCGATAAGCGAGAAAAACCCGGCCCCTGCCGCAATGTCAATCGAGTCCCTGTCCTCTGGCTTTGATACCGGGGCCTGGACGAAGTTTTTCATCTGCGCCCTTAAGGAAATCGTCGCCATGCCCTTGCCAGCGGTAATGTTGTATGAAGGCGCGAGCGTGTAGGATTCGAGGTAATCGGCGCCATATACAGTGGTCTTGCCGTATGACAAGGCGGTATTCACCGAGCCTTTTTTAAGGCCCATGCCCGGGGTAAGGCTGAAGCCGTGCGTTGTCATGTCGTAAGTGTTCAGCCGGGTCTGGTCAGCGATGTAGAGCGAATAATCGGCCTTCAAC
Organism: uncultured Thermodesulfobacteriota bacterium; assembly: GCA_964365865.1. Taxonomy (GTDB): domain Bacteria; phylum Desulfobacterota; class GWC2-55-46; order GWC2-55-46; family GWC2-55-46; genus CAYIRV01. Next base: position 3,400 of record CAYIRV010000146.1, read on the forward strand.
GACCACGGCCCTTTTACCCTCGGCTGAAAGGACGCCCTGAGCGTCAGCGACTTCCTCGGGTCCCCCTCGTTTGCTATTCCGCTCGCCGCGCTCTCATCAGCGGGCTTTAAGAGCACATTATCGTCGTATTCGTGCCTGAAGCCGAGGGATAGACTGAAGGGCCTTTCCCTTTCCTCCCTCTTGGCTATTGCCTTTGAGTATTCATCCGCGTAGAGAGCGAGGTCTGTCGCAGGGTCTTTTACAACGACCTCCTTGAACGCGGCCTTGGCCTCGCTGATCCTGTTTTCCTTCATATGGACAAGGCCGGTCTGGTAGTCCGCGGCCTGCGAGAGCCTTATGTCTTGCTCCTTTGCCTTTTTGAACGCCTCTATTGACTCGTTGTTTTTCCCTGCCTTTGAAAGAACAAGACCCTTAAGGAAGTAGAACTCCCCTGTCCTTTGGCCTTCCGCGGCCTCTATAACGGCAAGCTCGGAAGCGGAACCATCGAACTCTCCCAGCCTGTAAAGCGCCTCTGCATAGGACAGGCGCGCGGCTATATTATCAGGGGAGAGCCGAACGCCGTCCGCAAGGTGTTGCTTGGCGGCCTTGAAGTCCTCTATCTTAAGATATGACATGCCGAGCCAGTATGCGGCGTCGAATGAAGAAGTATCCAGAGCGCGGGCCTTTGAGAGGTTGTCTATTGCCTCTTCAAAGCTCTCGTCCCTGAAGTCCGCGATGCCCTGCTTAAGACGCTCCGGTTCCCCGTAAGATGCGCCCGGGAAAAAAGAGACAAATAGGAAAAGTACGGGTATGATGCGGCGGAAAACCTTCATATGGATATTGTGATGATTGGTATTTTAAGTTTATAACAGCCGCCTTAGCCCTGTCAAGTCCTTTGGGGTTTTACGGCGCTCTGCATTACATGCCGTGGCACTTCTTGTACTTCTTCCCGCTCTTGCACGGACAGGGCTCGTTCCTCTTGGCCTTACCCCCCCCATCCCCCCCTTGCACAAGGTGGGGATGGGGGGGGTAAGGCGATAAATGCAGGGCATTGGATTCGCACCATTGTTTAAGCTCTTTTATTACATATTCCGAGGCCTCGTCCGCGCCCTTAAAGCCTTCGCGCAAGTGCCTTGCAGACGCCTCCTTTTCAAGCGCGAGCGCCTTTTCAAGCTCTTCTTCATGGATTGAAGCCGCATGGATAATCCTGCAAAACCCCTCTTGTCCAACCCCCCCTTTAATCCCCCCCTTAATTAAGGGGGGGATTAAAGGGGGGGTCCCGAGACGGCCGCACCTGTCGGGCCTTATATCAGCCGCGCCTCCAACCCCCCCCATCCCCCCTTTTATAAAGGGGGGGATGGGGGGGGTTGGGTGTATCAGGCAGGTCTTTTCAGCGGACAGAAACCCGCACCTGAACGCGAACATGGCGATAAGTTCAAGCCTTATGTCCGTGCCCTGGGCCCTTATGTCCTGCACCTTCACATTGTATATTTCAGGTTCATTAAAAAGACTCC
>CAYIRV010000147.1:0-4870 GCA_964365865.1 uncultured Thermodesulfobacteriota bacterium
GCGCATGGCGGTATTTTTCTTCTTTGCTTTGGCTTCATCCCTGCTCTACGGGTGTAGCGAAGGCCCGGGCCGCGGAGCTTCGTCAGGCAGCGCCGTGCCGCAGGCAACAAGGTCTGCAGAGGGGCAAGCCCCGGCAACAGAGGCTAAAAGCGATGACGGAGAGGTGGCGCCGGCGCCGTTGTTTAAGATAACCTCTTTTGATGGCAAGGTCTTCAGCCTCGAGGCCGTGAAGGGCAGGCCGGTTGTGATAAACTTCTGGGCATCGTGGTGCGGCCCGTGCAGGATAGAAGCGGAAGGGATTGAAAAGGCCTATCAGATGTTCAGAGGCAAGGGCGTCGAATTCATAGGCATTGCCACACAGGATGACCATGAGAACGCCGTAAAATTCATCGAGGAGTACGGCCTCACATACCCTAACGGCTTGGATGTAAAAGGAGACATAGCTCAGGCATATGATGTCTTCGGCATACCCAAGACCGTCATAGTCGCAAGGGACGGAACCCTGAGCTACATACACTTAGGCACCATCACCCTTGATATCCTCGCCAGCGAAATCAAAAGAGTCATCTAATACGAGCGTAATAAATGTCTTTATACCGCGTTGGACTCCTCGGAAAATCCTCGACATACTAAAAAGTATGCCTGCGGTTTTCCTCGTCGTCCGCCTTGTCTAAAGCCATTTCTTACGCTCGTATGGTGTAACTGTACTCATTGCGTTTCTATTAATACGCCCTCCTGTTGCATCTTCGCCGCGTTCTGCTAAAATACGGTCATGGGCATAAGCCTTTCAGCCGGAGCGCTCAAGGTTCTTGGAGAGAGGTATCTCAGGAAGGGCCCTGACGGCAGGGTGAGCGAGACTCCGGAGGAGATGTTCAGGAGGGTGGCCTCCAATATCGCCGGCGCGGAGAAAAACCGCAAAGACAGGGACAGATACGCCGAGGAGTTTTTCAGGGTCATGTCCAAGCTCGAGTTCCTTCCCAACTCCCCTGCGCTTATGAACGCGGGGACAAGGCTTCAGCAGCTTGCGGCCTGTTTTGTCCTTCCTGTTGACGACTCTCTCGATTCCATATTCGAGGCCGTAAAAGAGACGGCGCTGATCCACCAATCAGGCGGCGGCACCGGCTTTTCCTTCAGCAGATTAAGGCCCTCGAACGACATGGTCGGCTCAACGGGCGGGGTTGCGAGCGGCCCGGTCTCATTCATGCGTGTATTTAACGCGGCCACAGAGGCCATAAAGCAGGGAGGGACGCGAAGGGGCGCCAATATGGGGGTCTTGAGCATAGACCACCCGGATATAATATCATTCATCATTGCAAAGGAAAACCCGCGGGAGTTCACCAACTTCAACCTATCCGTGGCTGTTACCGACGAGTTCATGAACGCGGTTGAAAAAAACGAAGGCTACAGGCTCGTAAACCCGAGGACAGGCAAGGCTGCGGGCGAAAAAAAAAGCGCGGAGGTCTTTGACCTTATAGCGCTCTCGGCGTGGAGGAACGGGGAGCCGGGCATCATATTCATAGACGCCATGAACAGGGCGAACCCGACGCCGGATATAGGCGCGTTCGAGGCCACAAACCCGTGCGGCGAGCAGCCGCTTTTAAGCCACGAACCTTGCATATTAGGCTCCGTGAACCTGTCAAAGATGCTTAAGAAGGAAGGGAAAGGCCGTTGGCTCGATTACAAGAAACTTGAAGATACGGTAAGGCTTGGGGTAAGGTTCCTCGACAACGCCGTTGACATGGGCAGATACCCTGTGCCTGAGATAGAGCGCATGGCAAAGGGGAATAGAAAAATCGGACTCGGGGTCATGGGATTCGCCGACATGCTCGCAAAGATGAGGATTCCATACGCATCTGATGAAGGGTTTAAGACAGGGGAAGAGGTCATGCGCTTCATAAGGGATGCGGCATGGGACGAGTCCCGGAGGCTCGCTGGCGAGAGAGGGGCTTTCCCGAACATAAAGGGGAGCGTTTTCGACAGGCCCGGCATAGAGCCTGTCAGGAACGCCACTGTAACGACTATTGCGCCCACAGGCACGCTTTCCATCATAGCAGGATGCTCATCAGGCATAGAGCCGTTTTTTTCACTCAGCTTTACGAGGCATGTGCTTAACGGAGTGGAGTTCCCTGAGCTTAATGCCGTCTTTTTCGATGCCGCTGAAGAGCAAGGGTTTATGAGCGAGGCGCTCAAAGGGTTCGTATCAAAAGGCGGAGCGATAAAAGACAGGGAAGATATTCCGTCTGACATTAAAAAGGCGTTTCCAACGGCATTCGACATAAGCCCTGAGTGCCATGTCAGGATGCAGGCCGCGTTCCAGAGGCATACGGACAACGCGGTCTCAAAGACCATAAACCTGTCCCCGGATTCCCGGCCTGACGATGTCCGGCAAGCCTATCTCTTAGCCCATAGGCTCGGGTGCAAGGGGATTACGGTCTATAGGACAGGCACACGCGCAGGTCAGGTGCTTACCTGCAAGAACACGCTCTATTGCTGAGGCGGAAAAACTTGGACAATCAAGGAGAAATCTGGTAAAAGCGGTTATGAAGAAGATTTCCCCTTCCATACTTTCCGCGGACTTCACGAGGCTTAAGGAAGAGCTTCGCGCGATTGAAGACGCAGGCGCGGACTATGTGCATGTGGATGTAATGGACGGCTCTTTTGTCCCTAACATCACCGTAGGGCCTTTTATAGTGGAGGCCGCGAGAAGGGCCACGGCGCTCCCCCTCGATGTCCATCTGATGATTGACGAGCCGGAGAGATACATAACTGATTTCGCAAAGGCCGGAAGCTCCATAATAACCGTGCACGTTGAGGCGACTGTCCATCTCCACAAGGCCGTTCAGATGATAAAGGACGCCGGGCTTAAGGCAGGGGTCGCCATAAATCCGGCCACCCCGGTATCCGCGCTCGAAGACATAATAAATGATGTTGACCTTATTCTCGTAATGTCCGTGAACCCGGGGTTCAGCGGACAGGGGTTTATCCCCGCGTGCCTCAAAAAGATTTCAGCCCTTAGGCGGATCCTCGACAACACAGGGCTCAAGGCGGAGCTCGAGGTTGACGGCGGCATAAAGGCGAACAACATCCGCGAGGTTTCTCATGCAGGCGCGGATGTTTTTGTCTCAGGCTCAGGCATTTTCACAACGGCTGATTATAAAAAGACCATAAAGTCCATGCGCGAGGCAATCGGCCCCATTATGGAAAGGGTTTGACCCGGCTTCATCATCCAGTCTGAAGACCATCCCGCATCCGTATTCCTTTCTGACACGCACCCGCATCCGAGAACGCATTGAAGGCCGGTTTCAGCGCATTGGCGTATTTTTGTCAAGGTGATGACATGGCTGAAGAAAAAGTCCAAACCGTTCAGGCCCAGTCTGTTATAGAGTCGAGGAGCGCGGAGCTTCACTCCGTAATCAGCAGGCTCCTCGACCTGTCGCTTCAGGATATTTCCTTTGAAGAGATGCTTGATGAGGTCCTCGGTCTGATAACCTCTATAGCATCGTTTACGCTCGAATCAAAGGCCGGGATATGGCTCGTTGAGGATGGTTCCCCGGACATACTCGTGCTCAAGGCTGAGAGGGGGTTTACGCCTGAGCAAATGAGCGTCTGCGGCCGCGTGCCTTTCGGAGTTTGCGTCTGCGGCAGAGCCGCGGCTTCAAAGACAGTAACGCATGTCGGGTCCATAAGCGGCACACATGCCTTCTCATACGAGGGGATGAAGGAGCATGGGCATTACTGCGTCCCGATTGTGTTCAGGGGCTTGGCGCTCGGAGTCCTGACATTATATATAAAAGAGGGCAGGCAATCCGACAGGGCGGAGGAGTGCTTTCTCTCATCTGTCGCGGCTGTGCTCGCGTGGGGCATTGAGAAAAAGCGCATGGAGCGGGAGTTGAGGAATATCACATACTACGACGGCCTTACAGGGCTTCCGAACAGGAAGTTGCTCGTTGACAGGCTCGGTCAGATACTCTTGCGCGGAAAGTGGAAGAAAAGATACGCGGCCGTCGTATCAATTGATGTGGACAACCTGAAGGCCGTGAACGACCTATTAGGCAGGGAGGCCGGGGATAAGGCGCTTAAGGCGATTGCCGGAAGGCTTTCCTCAAGCCTTCGCGAGGGCGACACTGTCTGCAGGGATGCCGGGGACGAGTTTGTTTTAGTATTGCAGGACCTTAAGCAGGCAGAGGATATAAGCCATGTGATAAATAAGATATATTTTAGCCTCAAGGACCCGCTTGTTATTGACGGCCATGAGGTTTATGTTACGGCCTCTTCGGGTGTGAGCGTCTATCCGTACGACGGGGAACATGCGGAACTGCTTCTTAAGAACGCCGCAACCGCCATGTACGAGGCAAAGAGAACAGGCAGGGGCCAGTGGCGCGTATACAGCCCCTCGATGGAAGCCAAGGCCGTTGCCGCCATAGAGTTGGAGGCAGGGCTCAGAAGGGCTATTGTAAAAGACGAGTTCATCCTCCACTACCAGCCTCAGCTTGACCTGAAGACAGGCAGGATTACCGCGTTCGAGGCCCTCATAAGGTGGAATAAGGCCGGGGCCATGCTCGTCCAGCCTATGGATTTCATACCCGCGGCTGAATCAACCGGGCTTATTGTCGAAATCGGCGGCATGGTTTTGCAAAAGGCGTGCGTTCAGGCGAGGAGGCTGCACGGGATTGGGTTCGACAGTGTGCGCATGGCGGTCAATATTTCGGCCCGGCAGTTCAGGCACAAGGACTTCTTCAAGACCGTCGCCGGGGCGCTCAAGGACACCGGGCTTGAGCCAACGAAGCTCGAGATAGAGGTGACGGAGAGCGTCATAATGGAGGACACCGAGGAAATCATCGGGGTTATGTTCGCGCTGAAGGCGCTCGGG
>CAYIRV010000148.1:0-4820 GCA_964365865.1 uncultured Thermodesulfobacteriota bacterium
AAGTACGAGTACGACAAAAAAAGAAAGGTAATAAAGTTCGACCGCATGCTTTTTTCATCGGTGCATTATCCGAGCGACTACGGCTTCATCCCAAAAACCCTTGCACGGGACGGAGACCCGCTCGACGCCCTTGTGCTCCTATGGGAGCCTACATTCCCCGGATGCTTCATAGAGACAAAACCAATCGGGCTTTTCAAGATGTGGGACGAGAAAGGCCCTGACGAAAAAATCCTCTGCGTTCCCATACACGACCCGTTGTGGAACCACTTGGAGAGCTTGAAGGATGTGCCTCCGCATCTCCTTAAGGAGATAGAACACTTTTTCTCGATTTACAAGGACCTTGAACAGAAAAAAACAGGCGTCGAGGGCTGGGAAGACAGGGACAGCGCCATCGAGGTGATAAAAGAATCAAGGAGGAGGTATAAGGGGTAATGGCCTGAGCGGCGATATAAAGGTTGAGTCTGTATTGTAAAGACAAGGTGCAAGGTTACGAAATGAACTGGTTCAGGTTGCAAACCTGAACCCATAAGGGCGTCAGGTCGTTTTTAATGCATATTGCGGCTCGGGCGGTCATCCGACATCCCCAACCCAAACCACATGCTTCTTGAACGGGCCGTTATTCATTGCGTCATATAGCCTGCGGTCTGCCGTTACCATTCTGCCTTTAAGGAGGGCCGCAAGGGCAACGTAGAGGCAGTCATAAACGCTCTGCCCCGTCTGGTTGGCAATCGCAAAGCCGGAATCAAGAAATGATACAAAAGGATGATGCTGTATGGGGTATTGGCGAAGCGCATCTCTCATGTCGCTTCCCTCCGCCGGGGTGACGACATCGCGCCGGATCCACTTGCAGATTATACTGTCCATCTCCAGCAACAGGAATTCCGGCGCATGGAGTTGGTTGCTTTCGTCCAGTACCGAAAGGGCGGCCTCATTGTATTCCTCCTCAATAAACCATTTAGCCGCAACACTCGCATCCACGATGAATACGCTCACCGCTCGCGGTCCTCTCGGATAAGCTCAACCGTGTCGGGAAACTTGCGCCCCTTGAACCTGCGACGGAACTCTTCACAGATTTTTCTGGCGGTCTCCATATCCACTCTGGGCTCCTCTGCCGCCTGCTCCAAAATGAACTTCACCTCGGACTGAAGAGAACGTCCGCCCTGCTTGGCTCGTCTTTTAAGACTCTCCACAACTTCTTCGTCGAGGTCGCGAACCAATACCTGCGCCATAAACAGCCTCCTATGCAAACACTGCTATCATAATGATAGCAGTAGGTTTAGCTCCTGTCAATACCTTCATTGATTCATGCGGGTTCAGGTGTGTAACCTGAACTCATAAGGTTCGTATGTGCCAACGAGAATACAAATTTGGGCGGTCTGCCCTATCGCTACCCTGCCGCGGCCCTGCCTGCCCTTGCCTGCGGCGCGGGTCTCAGCTTTACCGTAACCACTGTTCCCTTGCCCTGCTCGCTCTCCACCTCTATCTCGCCGCCGTGGTCCTGCACTATCCTATGGGTAATAGTAAGGCCAAGGCCCGCGCCTTCGAGCTTTGATGTCTGAAAAGGGCTGAATATCTTCCTTATCTCCGCCTTGTTTATGCCGATGCCAGTGTCGCTAATCCTGATAATAAGCGCCTCGTCCGGCGAGGGCATTGTTTCAACCAATATCTCGCCCTTGGCCTCAATGGCATCTATGGAGTTCTGTATGATATTGAAAAGCGCTGTCTTCAAATTTATGTAGTCCATGCTCACGGCAGGCGGGTCATCCATGAGCGCGGTCTTGAGCCTTATGGGTTTATCCCCTATCAGTTCCCTTGCCTCTGCCACGGCTGCCGCTGCCACGGCGTTAATGTCGCCCGCGGAAAACCGGGAAGTAAGTATCCTCTTGTACTCGTCAATCCTGTGAACCATCCTTTCGAGCCTTTCGACCGATTTTATTATCCTCTTAGCGTATTCCTTGTGCTGTGGCTCTGTCTCGCCTTCGTAGAGTCTCCGCGCCATGCCGCCTATGGCCATAAGCGGATTTCGCACCTCGTGCGCTATCCCGTCAACCATCTCTCCGAGCGCGGCCATCTTCTCGGTCTCCATGAGCCGGGTCTGGAGCGTGCGCATCCTCAAAAAAGACTTTACGCGGGCCGACACCTCGCGGATGCTGAACGGCTTGACTATGTAATCCTCTGCCCCGACCTCGAACCCGAGGAGTTTGTCCTCGATTTCGCTCATTCCCGTGAGCATTATGACCGGTATGTATTTGGTCTCGTCAATGGCCTTAAGACGGCGGAGCGCCTCGTAACCGTCCATCTTGGGCATCATTATGTCCATCAGTATAAGGTCAGGCCGTCCGTTCCGCGCCTTTTCAACAGCCTCAATCCCGTTCGATGCCGCCTCGGTCTCGTATCCGTCTGAACGCATCATCTCCTCAAGGAGCAGGACATTCTTTTCGTCGTCGTCAACAACCAGTATCTTCGGCTTCATTGCCCGTGTGCGCCTCCGTTTTCGCCTGTTCTAATCCCTTCCCTAATATTGATGTAACGCGCTCTCCGCGCCTCGTCCCCGGATTCCTTCAAGGCGTCAATCAGGGCATCGAGTATCAGGGATGAGTCTTTTAAAAGGCCCGCGTTATAGCTCACTAAATACGCCCTTTCGAGAACAAAGGCCGCGTCATCCGGCTTTTTGCCGGAAAGGAGCGCATTGCCCATGCCGAACAGGTCAGAGGCGATTTTTCGCGGCTCACCGAATGTCTTGTCTATTTCATAAGCCTCTGAAAAGAGCCTGAACGCCGCGCCCGTATCACCTTCGGCGATGTTCATGGACGCAAGCGTTCTTTTGGAATTGGCAGCCTCCTGAACGGCTCCGGACGAATCGTTCAGCCTCAATGCCTCGACAATAGCCGCTCTTGCCTCGGCATTCTTGCCTAAGCCCATAAGGGACATGCCCTTGAGGTTCAGCCTTTCGCCCTTCTGTGAATCCTTGATGCCAGAGATTGAAAGCGATTTTTCTATGTATTCGAGGGCCTGTGCATGAGAGCCGGAAAGATGATGCGCCTTTGAAAACGTTGCATAGACCTCGGCCGTATTTTCAGCATCGTCAAGCCTCGCGGCTAAAACGAGGGCGTCGCCTAATACGGCCTTTGCCTCCTCGAAGCCGCCTAACACTATATGAGTCCTTCCGAGGTTTATGAGGGCCAGAAGCTCGCCTGGCCTGTCATCCGTTGTTCTGTAAAGCCTGAGCGCCTGATTGAAAATAGTTTCCGCCCTGCTGAAATCGCCCCTCCTGAACGCGTCCCCTGCCTGTATAGCCGCCTCATCGGCAGGCGAAAGCGCCGTCATGGCATTCCTCTGCGCTGACGAGCATGAATAGAACGCTAAAAAAGCGAAGACCACAAAAAAAAGCGCTAACTTATCTTTACCTCTCCCCCTTTGTAAAAGGGGGACTATGGGGGATTTAACGGACATCTCCATTCCCTTTTTCAAAAAGATAACCGTCGAGCGGCACAAGCTCCGGCTTTTTCGGTAACGGGACCATGAGCTTTACGGGCCAGCTTTCCTTCACGCCCTTGAGCACTGTCTTTCCTTCCCTTGCGCTGTCGCCGACATCCCCAAGCACCTGCCGTATCCGGGGCCCTTCGGCGGAAAGCGCGCCTGTGAGGAGCTTCACATCGTCGAGGATTTTTCCGAGTTTAACGGTGGCCGGCTCTATGCCTGCCGCGCCCTTTTCAGCGGCGAGCGCGACATTCTCAAACCTCTCGACTATGGGGACAAGCCTGCTGCTCATGTCTTCCACATTCTTCAGGGTCCTATTCACCGACTCGGTTGCCTGACTTGACTTTGCCGAGACATCGGCCGCCATGCCGTCCACCTTGCCGACTGCCCCGCCTACGGCTTCTATGACCGTGTCAATCTTCTCTCTCGTATCGTTAAGCCCTGCGGTAAACTCCCTGATGTTCGACATGGTGCGCTTGATATCGCCCTTTGGGTCGTTCACAGAGTGTATTATGTCCTTTACCTCCAGAAGTATGGGCTTTGCCTCGCTTATAAGTTCCTCTATGCCCTGCGTCTTCTCATACGGCATCTCGTCCCCGTTTGCGAGCACGCGGCCCTTGGGGTCGCCTACCGTTACCTCGACGAATGAATCCCCTATCATGCCTTCTTTTGAAAGCCTCGCCTTTGTGCCGTCCCTTAGCCAGCGCTGGTACTTCTTGTTTATTTCAAGCGTAACCGTCACATTCGCGGTCTCGGTAAGCTCGAGCTTTTTGACCCTGCCTATCTTGAAACCGGAGAGTTTTACAGGCATGCCCTCGACAAAACCGCTCCCGGTTTCCACGCGGAGGCCGAGGGCATACTTCTTGGTGAACAGGTCCCGCTTGACGCCCATGAACGCGATGACAACGGCTATGCCTGCTATGGCGACGAGCGCCATGATGCCTACCTTCAGCTCGAGGCCTTTGAATCTCGGGTCTTTGTCTTCATTCTGCGGCATAGTCTTTCAATGTCCCCTTCCTTTTCCCCTCCCCACTTGTGGGGGAGGGTTAGGGTGGGGGCTTTCGCAAAAATTTAACCCACAAGCATTCCGTCCTGTATCCTGATGACGCGCTCTGGCCTTAAAAGCGCGAGGTCAGACTCGTCGGTGGTGGTTGAGACGAGGAGCCTGTTGCCTGAAGAAAGGTAGCCGAGGATGACGGCGGCAACGGTCTTTTTCTCCTCGTCCATAAGCCCGTCCATGAGGTTCTCGCAAAGCAGGATTTCAGGCCCCATGGCGAGCGCCCTGGCCACGGTTATGAGCTTTTTCGTGTAGATAGGAAGCCCGCCCGGAAGCCCCCACT
>CAYIRV010000149.1:0-4696 GCA_964365865.1 uncultured Thermodesulfobacteriota bacterium
TATGGACCTTGGTCTTAAGGTGTTTGACAAGCAGGAAAAAAAGCCCAATGGCGCGATGGCGGGGTTCCTCGGCAAGGGGACATTCTTCGAGGGAAAGCTCTCCTTTCAGGACACCATAAGGATAGACGGGAACTTCAAGGGCGAAATCTCCTCAGGCGGCACGCTCGTGGTGGGCGAGGGCGCCCAGATAGAGGCTGATATAAAGGTAAAAAGCGCGGTCATAACCGGCACTGTCAGGGGCGTTATCGAGGCCTCGTTCAGGGTCGAGCATCAATCACATGGCAAGGTCATGGGAGAGATACGAACGCCGAACCTCATAATCGGAGAAGGCGCTGTATTTGAAGGAAACTGCGTGATGCTTAAAAAGGACGCTCAGGCCGAGGTCGTAGCCTACAAACCAGAGACGGCCTCAGAGAGAGACCCGTCAGGCCACGCGGGTTAAGTCAAAAAAAATCCCTCCTTTAGAAAAGGGGGGTTAGGGGGATTCGAGCGTCGGTTAAATCCCCCACCGCTTCCCGTTGCAATGTAGAGCGCAACGGGAGCCCAGCCCCTTTGAAAAGGGGGAAGATGACGAAAAGGAGTTTAACCGAACATGATCAAAGGAAAAAAAATATGGTTTGACGGAAGGCTCGTTGGCTGGGACAAGGCCAATGTCCATGTGCTCACGCACACGCTCCACTACGGGCTTGGGGTCTTTGAAGGCATAAGGTGTTACGAGTGCGAGGACGGCAGGAGCGCTGTGTTCAGGCTCAAGGAGCACACTGACAGGCTTTTCGCGTCAGCCAAAATCGCCCTCATTGACATCCCGTATTCAGAAGAGGAAATAAACAGCGCCATAGTAAAGACCATTAAGGCGAATAAACTGAAGGAAGCCTACATAAGGCCCATAGTCTTTCTCGGGGCCGGGAGCATGGGCATATTTCCAAAGGACAACCCTGTCCGCGTCGCAATCGCCGCGTGGAACTGGGGCGCGTATCTCGGAAAGTCGGGCCTTAAAAACGGCATAAGGGTCAAGGTGTCTTCGTTTATAAGACATCATGTGAACAGCTCCATGACAAAGGCCAAAATCACCGGATACTATGTGAACTCCATGCTCGCCAAAAGGGAGGCCATTTCCATGGGGTTTGACGAGGCCCTTCTCCTGGACACGGAAGGCTATGTGTCGGAAGGGAGCGGGGAGAACATATTCATCGTCAAGGACAATGTCATCAAGACAACGCCCCTTACATCCGTGCTCAAGGGCATAACAAGGGATTCTGTCATCAGGATTGCGAGAAACGAGGGCATCGAGGTCAGGGAAGAACGGTTTACGAGGGACGAGCTTTACTCGGCTGACGAGGCCTTTTTCACAGGCACTGCCGCTGAAATCACGCCCATAAGAGAGGTTGACAAAAGGGCTATAGGCAAGGGCAAGCCCGGACCAGTAACAAAGGATATTCAGACGATATTCTTCGATGCGGTCAAGGGCAGGAACAAGGACTACGAAGAATGGCTCTGTTACCTGTAGGAGTGCGGCGCAGGGGAATAATTTTTAAACAGTCCTGTTGAGTCTTTTTGCCTTTCTTTGCCTGTGTTTTATGACCGAGTATTTTACGATATAGTAAGCGGCTGTTGTAAAGGCCGCTGATACTATGATGTTGCCTGTCATATAGACTATGTAGGCGCTTTCAATGCCGTGCCACACAGAGCCGTTTTTGAGCTTGTCCATGAGCGCGCCGTAGTCTTCCCTCAGTATAAAGCCTCCGGTTATGGCGCTCAGGGTCCAGAAAAACGGGGATGTGAGGGGGTTTACGACAAGGCTTGCGAGCACGGCCGCGGCTTTGTTGGCCCTGAACGCAAAGGCAAAAACAAGCGAAAGGAGCGTGCCTGCTCCAAAGGTGGGAAGTACGCCCATGAGAATGCCTATGGCAGCGCCCCTCGCGATCCTCTCCGGCGGGTCGTCAATCCTCAGCATCTTAAGATAAACGAGCCTGAGCCTCCTCCTGAGCCTGCCGAAGAAGTTGTCTTTACCGTTGTTCCTCGTCCTTTTGTTCACATCCATTCAAAACCCTTTTCTAACGATGAAAACCGTTAAGCTTGAATTTAATCTCCTCTTTTTTTGTTCCCCCCCTTTCTAAAAGGGGGAGTAAGGGGGATTTAACTATCACTTTCAAATCCACCCTACCCCTCCTTTCCTAAAGGAGGGAATTTAAAATACCACACTAACCTTGCCCGGTCAAAGCCGCATATTGACCCTGCATGAGAAAAGTCATGTTTTCTAATGGCTTCTCTGCTATCATATCCTCCATGCTGAAGAGGGTTTTTGCCGCGCTGATGGTTATGGCCTTTCTTGTCCCGTGGGTAAACGGGGCCGCGCTTGCGTTCACGGGCTGCAACGACAAGGTGTGCATGCTCAAGGCACGGTTAGGCACGGATGGAAAGTCATGCCGCATAACGCACGGCACGGCAGAGAGCGGCAATGACCACGCTCATCACCATGAAGAGCACGACAATCACAACGGACATGAAAAGAAGCGCTGCCACAACGACGATGCCCGGCTCTCGTGCGAAAAAGACCACGACAACTCAACATCAGTTGAGAATTTCAAGGAAGACCCTTTTGTGCCGACATCCGCAATCATCCCGGCATACAGCGCCGGGCGCTTTTTCGATATAGCAGGGCCGCCCTATTACACAGGGCCGTGTCTTGTGCTTTTTGGAAAACCTCCCAACACATTCTCAGCGTAAAATACCTTTTATAAATCCCGGCAACGCCCTCAAGCCATGGCCCTTTGACCATATGCCTGAGATGCGTAAAGGGCATTGTTCCACCAAAAAACATCGAGGAGTTTCGTTATGAAAAGAGCCGTCTTAACAGTCCTTTTTGCCATAGGGTTTTTGAGCGCAGCAACAGCAGGCTCGTATGCCTGCGATTTCTGCATCCTGTCCCAGGGAATCTCTCCACTTGAGACGCTCCAAGGCTCAGGCATTCGCGTAAACCAAAGGTATGCGCTTGTCAACAAGGTCTACGAAGGCACGAGAAGGATTACGGTAACCCCGGAGCCAAAAGAGGAGTATTGGACAACCGAGTTTACAGGCTTCTACGGAATTACCGAGGACCTGACGCTTCTCGGAGTCGTGCCTTTGAGGAACACGAGCCTTGACGGCCACTTGCATGTCCATGCGGATGGAGAGGTAGAGGTGCACGCTGATATGACGGGTGGGGAAACAGGGCTTGGCGATATTGCCGTGCTCGGCCGCTATTCCTTTTTCAAAAGACATGCCCTCGAATCAACGACAACAGCAGCCGCGCTTGCGGGAATAAAGTTCGCAACCGGCAAAACAAACGGAAAGACGGAGGACGGGTCTCAATACCTCGATGCGCACTTGCAACTCGGCACAGGTTCTACGGACTATCTCCTCGGGATGTCCTTCAGCCACGCGCTGCAGAGGCTGTCGCTCTCGGCAAACCTGCTCGGCACAATAACGACACACGGCAAAGCCGGGCACAAAGACCACAAGTACGGCAACGCCCTTAACTATGACCTTACGGCCAAGCACAGGGCGCATCCGGCCGGCGCCGGCCCTATGGGGCCTCAACTCTTCCTTGCGCTCGGCATAAACGGCGAGCTAAGAGACAAGGAGAAGGAAGAAGGGGTAAAACTCACGAACTCAGGCGGGCATACGGTATATGTCTCTCCGGCGGTTCAGCTTGTCATGGCTTCGCACTGGGTATTTGAGCTGTCATATCAACAGGCGGCCTATCATAACCTTAACGGAAAACAGCTCGGGGAGAACTACAAGGCTAACGGGGCTGTTACATACCTCTTTTGAGGAAATTACTTATAATACTGATGGCGTTGGCGCTCTTGCCAACGGGTGCATTGGGGTTTGATAAAAAACTCCTCGCAGCCGCGGGAATGCAGGAACTCGCGCAGGAGGCCCCTGACTTCACGCTCATTGGCCCTTCGGGGAAAAAGCTCTTGCTCAGGGAAAACCGCGGCAGGGTCGTCATAATACATATCTGGGCCACATGGTGCAAACCATGCAAAGACGAATTTCCGCTTCTTGAAAGGCTTTACAGGGGATTCAAAGAAAGGGACGTTGTCTTTTTGCCTGTTGCCATAGATATGAACGCGGACATAAAAGAGATAGAAGCATTCGCGAAAGCCCTGGGCGCAACCTTTGATGTTTATTTGGCTGGTAAGGGCGATATCACGGACAAGTACTGGACCTGGGGCGTGCCCGTAACCTACCTCGTTGACAAAAAAGGCAGCATGGTTGCAAGGGCTTTAGGCCCAAGGGACTGGGGGTCTGACGGTGTGAGGGCGCTAATCGAAGCGCTTATTGATGAGCATTTCCCCCCCACCCTTCCCTCCCCAGCAAGGGGGGAGGAATAAGAGGAAAGGGTCATTAGAGGGGAGAGGGGGTCTCAATTCATGAAGGAGAACTACGGATTACGAAGCGCGGCAGCCATAACCGATTATCAGTCAGGTATCAGTTAAAAGCCGGTAAACTCACTCTATCACCACAAACGCGAACGCGTGGTCTTTTGAATACGCGATGCTGATGTGCGCCTTTCTTGAGCCGAGGAGCCTCTTCGCGCTGTTGTAAAGGCTCAGGCGCGGATTAACGCCCTCTTTGCCGGCCGCGAGCTCAATATCCTTCCATTTAAGCCCATTGGCCATGCCTGTGCCAAGGGCCTTGGCAAACGCCT
>CAYIRV010000150.1:0-4680 GCA_964365865.1 uncultured Thermodesulfobacteriota bacterium
GTGGCTTGACGGGTCCTGTATGCCCGCGGCCTTCAAGGTGTAGGAGGCAAGTCCCGCGAGCCTCAGAAGCTGCGCCGGATAGTCGGGGCTGTACCACCTGTTGAAGGAAAGGACGCCGTCGGGCTTAAGACGAGATAGGAATATCTTCCACGCCTCGACGGTATAGAGGGAGTTCTCGGAAAGCGAGAACGCGCCTGCGGTCGTCGCAGACCATGTGGCTATGCAGGAGGCCTGTATTATGTCGAACTCCTCGTCCATCCTCGTAATCGCGCTTCGCGCCTCGTCGTTTATGAGCCGCACGCCCGGGAGCTTCTCCAGATGCCCTGTGAAGCCGCCGTAAACCTCACTCATCATCTGAATAATCCTGTTGTTTATTTCGGCCCCGACTATCTCCTTCTGGCCAAAGGCCTTTGCCGCGAGTATGTCCCTGCCACCGCCTACGCCTATTATAAAAACCTTGGCGTCCTTCTTGAGATAATGCGCTATGGCGGTTACATCGTATTTCAGGTGCTCCACCTTTTTGATGTCGCCGTCAAAATAAGTCATGACCGTCTCCGACACCCCGTCTATGTCGAGCATCCTCTCGCCTATGAACTTATCCGCCTTATATGAACTCGAAATCCCCCAGCTGTAGGGTATCTTGACGAGCTTGAGTTTATACACGGCTATGCGGGAAAAGGCGTTCCAGAGCTCGGTCTCCGGGCGGTTGAACGAAGTCTTCACATACTCCACGCGGAAGACGGCGGTAAAGAAGTTCAAGAGCATGAATGCCGTGAGGATGAGGAAGGCGATTGCCGCGGCGTTTGACTTCGCGGCGCCGCCTTTGGAGAGCCTCGCGGCCCTTTCGAAGAAAAGCCCGGCAAGCGCGGCTACGCAACCTGTGAGGAATACCGCGGTCGGCGCGTCCATGGCGTTAAGCACCGGGAAGACCATAAACGCGCCTATGCCCGCGCCTATGAGGTCGAATGCGTAAAGCGCGGCCACCTTCGCGGGAAACCTCGTAAGGCAGAGGCATACGATAACGCCCGCGAAGAAAAACGGCGCGGCGATTACGAGGTATATGAATACGGTCGAAAAGATTCCGACGCCTGTGAAGCGCGGGTAAAAGGGCATGGAGAGGAATATGAGCAGCGCCACAACGGAGGCAAAACCGAAGAGGATTGAAAAGACGGTGAGCCTTTTGTAGAGCGCCTCGTCAGGGAAATAATCCTTCCTGAGATACACGAAAAGCGCGCCCACCGTAAAGCCGAACATGGCCACGGATATGGCGAAAAAGGCGAAATAGTACCATGTCGCAACGCTGAATATCCTTGTCAGAAGTATCTCGAGCATGAGAGCGGCCATGCTCGTAAAGAAAAGGCCGATGTATGCGCTTGCCATTTACCTGTTAAACCTCCTTTTTCATGACATGCCTTTTATAATAGCCATGTAGAGCGCGGCGTAATCTTCGGCCATCCGCCTGCAGTTGAACCTCTCAATTACCTTAGTCAAGCAGTCGGCAGGCTTCAATGTATCAACCTTCCTGAGCGCATCAGCCATCTCGCCCGCGTTTTTACATAAAAACCCGGTTATTCCATGGTCAACAATCTCCGGCATGGCCCCGTTATATGTCGTTATCACCGGCGTGCCGCTCGCCAATGCCTCGATAGTCACGATGCCAAAGGCCTCGCACCACTGGGTCGGAAAAACGAGGGCGCGCGCCTTGGCCAAAAGCATGGCCTTGAGCTCGCCGCCCACAGGCCCCACATATGTGATTCTATCGTTAAGCCTCCTTTTAAGAAAACCCCTGAAGTATGAGTTTACGAATTTTTTTCTGTGGACGTTCCCGGCTATTATAAGACGAACACCCGCCTTTTCCGCGGCGTCTATCGCCCAGCCGACTCCCTTCACATCCCAGTCCACCCTTGAGAGGAAAAGAAAATAGTCGTCCTTATCTTCCCTGTATATGTATTCATCGCGGTCAAGGCCGATATGGACTACAGGGTTTCCCTTGTAGCCCCAATACCTCCTCTGAGCGTCGGAGATAAAGCAATATTTCGCGGTGAGGCCCTTGAAATCCTTGAGCGCGCCGTATACCGTAACAATGGACGGTATTCCATAGTCATGCTCAAAGAGGCTGTCGTTATGAAAATGTATTATATCCGCGTCCGCTGGAATCAGCCCCCTTATGGCCGAAGGCAGAGGCACCTTGACGTCCGCGAAGTTCCCGGACAGGTTCCTGCAATGCGGCACATTCGAGCCTTCGGGGCCGATGAAGGTTACCTCGTGGCCGAGTTCTGAAAGCCCTTTTATGAGCCAGACAACGGCACGCTCAACCCCTCCGTATTCATTTACCGGAAGCCTTTTGGGATAATAGACGACTATATGCACAAGGAGTTCCGGTAAATCATCTTTTTTTTGAGAGCCGCCTTATTGCCATTCTTTTGTCTTTCCGGTAAAAAAATAGAAGTAAGCGCACAAGGCCAAAGCGACAAAAGACGCTGCCACCCCTGCCCTGAAGCTCGTTGGGGAGTAAAGGAAAAGGACTTGGCTGACTCCCTTCCTCACCAGCACGCCCCGCACCAGGCCGTTGACGCGGAGTATGGAGGCGTCTTCGTTGTTTACAACCGCCCTCCAGCCCGAGTAATGAACATCGCTCAGGACAAGCAGGCCGTTCTTTTCGGCTGTAACCGAGACGAGCACCCTGTTTGCGGAATATTCCTTGATTTCGGCAACATAGGCGGCCGGGCCGCCAGAAAACTCCATTGGGACACGGGACTCCAAAACAGCCTTGTCCGGCCCTGTGAGGGCTGCGGCCATTGTCTGAGCCTCCTCGAATGACGACGCGTATTCGAAGTCAAATGCCATGTATGCGCGGCCGAGGGCGCCTCTGTTCTCGTAAACCCTCGCCTCTTTGTCGTAAATCAGCTTAAGCCCGTCACTGAGGCTCTCCATGAAATCAGAGCCTGCCGGCATTATAAAATATTTCACGCCGAGAAGGGAGTAGTTTTTCAATCTCTTTTCTATATCCGCCTCAACAGGTCTCATGGTCAGGGCGTAGCTCGGCTCGCTGCCGCGCCCGTAAGCAGCCCTCGCGCTCTCAGGACTGCCCGTGAACCACAGCGCGATAAGGGGCCACTCCTCATACGGTTCTGCATGAAGGAGCCTGCTCCTGAATGAGTGGTATTGAAGCGGCACGAGCGAGTTGACATATCTCACATCAGGCAATCCGACCGCGGCCGCGAGATTTGGAAACAGGACGCCATAGCCGCCCATCACCCTGCCCTGCCCTGCCCTGTTTTTAATGAAACTTATGTATGGGGCCTCTCTGAATGGGTCCTGGCGGGGCGGCAGCCCCTGCAAGGACAAACCGTCAATGACGAGAGCCGATATGATAAAGACCGCGGCCCCGGCAAAGGCGGGGCCGCGCATTTCAGCCATGACAAAGATAACCGTAATAATGCCCACTGCAAAAGGCAGCCATTTATACATGAGCCACGAATGCCCGTAACCCCTGGGCACTGCCCACCACAACTCGATGAGGATTACGAGCAGGACAGGCCAGAGCGGACCTGCGGACATGATGTGTCTCTGACAGATATAAAAGCAAAAAACAATGGAGATGAACGTTACGATAGAGCCTGAGAGAACCGACGGCACGGCATAAGGCGCCATGGCCTCGTTGAAGACCTGAAAACGGTTCAGGGTAATGGAAATGGCCGGGACAAAATGCCATATAAGGTAAACCCCGAGCAGGGCCGATGCTGCGACAATTGCGGGCATATAAGGGGATATGGCTGACGAACGGAGGCCGTGCCGGTCATGCCCAGCGCCTGCTGATTTGAGCGCGGCATTGCTCGCGGACAGGTCCATGACTGCCTCGATGGCCAGACCTAATGCCGCGGCCATGGCGAATGTCCACGCAGGGGAAGACCACCTAAGGCTCCATGTCCTGTCGAAAAGAGGGAGATACCCGAGCCATACAAAGGGCTTTACGCCCGCGTTCTTGAGGATGATAGAGATAGAGAAGACAATAAAGAAAAAAAGCGCGCCCCTCCTAACCCCCCCTAACCCCCCCTTGTAAAGGGGGGAGGCTTTGAGGACAAAGGCGGATAGAACTCCGGTCAGCGCCACGAACACGGCTCCGCCGCCAATGTAGCTGCCGATGGCGTCCCACATCCCGTTGACAGGGAGGAACCTGTAGAACGCGCCCTTGTGCTCGGCAAGGAGGCTCACCCCCCTTATCATATCAGGGTTTGAGGGAAACTCCGTTATTGTCGGGGTTAAAAGCGCAAAAAGCGCCCTCGGGTCAGCGATGAACTCTCTGCCGAGCACGCTCCCTGTTGGGTGTATGTGGTAGCTTAGGCCAGTAAGCTCGATAAAGGGCAGGAGCATGGGCGCGGCTATCGCAAGCCCGGCAAGATACGAAACAGCAAAAAAAAACAGCGCCCGCGCCAGCGCGGCCGCGCCCCATGCGGACGCTGTCCTGAAGCATAGAAATGCCGCTGCGAGGAAGGTCGCATAAAGCGCGACTTCCGGCTGCCCCGCGAGTAAAAGAAGCCCTGTTGATAGGCCCGATAGCGCGACCGCCCTGCCGGCACCCCACCCCCCCAATCCCCCCCTTGTCAAGGGGGGGGGAGGGGGGGGGGGGGGTGGGGGGGGTGGGGGGGGGGTTTTGAATCGCGGGCGCGGTTACAATAA
>CAYIRV010000151.1:0-4665 GCA_964365865.1 uncultured Thermodesulfobacteriota bacterium
ATAACAAGGAGAATATAGAGAGCCTTGCACCCTATACTTTTCAAATTCGGCCCCTTGGAGATACGGTTCTACGGCCTTATGTATGTCGCCGCCATTGTGGTCGGCAGCTACTTAATCAGGCGCGAGGTCCGGAGAAAGGAAATCCCCTTGAGCGACGATTCGGTAATGAACTTCGTCATCTGGACTGTCGTAGGCGGGGTTATAGGGGCAAGGCTTTACTACATAGTTTTCAACCTGAGTTTTTACCTTTCAAACCTAAGGGAGCTTCCGGCTGTATGGCACGGAGGGCTCGCGATACACGGCGGACTTATAGGCGGAATAGCCGCCGCGTGGTTCTACCTTAAGAGGAGGAAAGAAAAGATTTCCTTCTGGCGCTTGTCTGACGCGGTTGCGCCCGCCCTGATACTCGGTCAGGCCTTCGGCAGGTTCGGGAACTTCATGAACGGCGACGCGCACGGCCGGCCCACGGGATTGCCGTGGGGCATTGTCTTCCCGCCTGATAGCATTGCGGGCATGGAATTTCCCGGAATCCCCACGCACCCCACGATGCTCTACGAGATGCTCATAAACCTATCCATATTCTCTATACTATGGCTCGTTCTGAGGAAAAAGGGGGGGAAGGACGGGTTTATATTCGCCGCGTACATCGCCATGTATTCAGCGGGCAGGTTCTTCGTCGAGCAGTTCAGGGCAGACAGCCTCATGGCCGGCAATATAAGGGCCGCGCAGGCGGTGTCAGTCTCTATAGTCGTTGTAGCGTGCGCGATTATAATATGGAGGAGGCTCTGGGCCAATACCGTTCTTAATGCCGCGTCAAAGGGCAAGCGGTGATGCGCCATGCCGGACAGGCTGCGGATAAACCGGCTTTTGATTTCAGGGAAGCCTCTTCGAGGCTCTATCTTATAACGGACAGAAAACTCTGCCCCAACGAAGACTTCATGCCTGTTGTAAAAGAGGCGCTTGACGCAGGGGTAAGGCTCATACAACTAAGGGAAAAGGACCTTCCGGCAAGAAAGCTCCTTGAGCTTGCGCGGGAATTAAGGGCGCTTACCGCAAGATACAAGGCAAGGCTTTTTGTAAACGACAGGATTGACATAGCCCTTATTTCCAAGGCAGACGGCGTGCATCTCGGGCAGACGAGCTTCAGCCCAAAAGACGCGCGCTCAATAAAAAAAGAGAGGCTCCTGCTCGGGGTCTCGGCCCACGGCATAAAAGAGGCGCAGAAGGCAGAGGATGAAGGCGCGGATTTCATAACCCTCGGGCCCATATACCCTACGCCGTCAAAGCTCGATTACGGCCCTCCGCTCGGCCTCGATGTGCTCAAGAAGACGCGAGAGGCCGTGCATATCCCGCTCTTCGCAATAGGGGGCATAGGCAGGGATAGGCTCAAGGATGTGATTAACGCGGGCGCTGACGGGGCCGCGCTCATAAGGGCGATATTCGCAAGCACGGACATAGGGAAAGCCGTTGGAGAGATTCTTACTGAAGCGGGTTTAAGACAGTAACCGCGACGAACCTGACAAAGGAGAGTTTATGACGATACTTGAAGCCGCCCGGAAGGGCATAATAACAGAGGACATGAAAAAAGCCGCTGAATCCGAGGGCGTTCCGTCTGAATACATAAGGAGTTCCATAGAAGACGGCACCGTTGTAATCGTAAAGAGCAGCCTCAGACCCTCGCAGAACGCGCTCGCGGTAGGGGCCGGGCTTCGCACAAAGGTCAATGCCAATATCGGCACCTCGCAGGACAAGGCGGATATTGAAGAGGAGTTGGCGAAGCTGAAGATAGCGATTGACGCCGGCGCCGACGCTGTGATGGACCTGTCCACAGGCGGCGATATTGACGCGATACGGCGCGCAATCATAGCCGCCTCTTCAGTGCCTATAGGCACGGTCCCGGTGTATCAGGCCGCGCTCTACGCAAAGGAAAAGGGCAAGTCATTCGTGGAGCTTGAACAAGACGAGTTCTTCGATGTGCTTGAGCGCCACGCCGAGGACGGGGTTGACTTCATGACCGTGCACTGCGGGATTACGAGGCAAAGCCTCGCTCGGATAAAAAAGCAGGGCCGCATAATGGGCATCGTAAGCAGGGGCGGCGCGCTCACGGCCGAGTGGATTAAATACAACAAGGCGGAAAATCCGCTCTACGAGCGTTTTGACCGCCTCGTCAAAATCGCCAAGAAATACGACATGGTCTTAAGCCTCGGGGACGGCCTCAGGCCCGGGTGCCTCGCCGACGCCACGGACAGGGCCCAGGTGCAGGAGCTTATAACGTTAGGCGAGCTTATGGACGAGGCGCGCGCATCCGGCGTGCAGGTCATGATTGAAGGCCCCGGGCACATGCCCATGGACGAGATAGAGGCCAACATACTCCTCGAAAAGAAACTCTGCAAGGGCGCGCCTTTCTATGTCCTCGGCCCGCTCGTTACGGACATAGCCCCGGGCTACGACCATATAACATCAGCCATAGGAGGCGCAATTGCCGCCAGGGCAGGGGCGGATTTTCTTTGCTATGTAACGCCCTCCGAGCATTTGAGGCTCCCAACGCCGGAGGATGTGAGGGAAGGCGTCATAGCATCGAGGATAGCGGCCCACGCCGCTGATATCGCCAAAAAGGTAAAAGGCGCGTTCGATGCGGACATAAGGCTCGCAAAGGCAAGAAGGGCGCTCAATTGGGAAGAGCAGATAAGGCTCTCGATAGACCCGCAAAAGGCAAGGGCATTAAGACAAACCAGCCCTCCGTCGGATTCTCAGGTCTGCACCATGTGCGGAAGCCTCTGCGCCATAAAGATAACGAGCTGATGCCCCCCCACCCTACCCTCCCCCACGAGTGGGGGAGGGGGAAAGGAAGGGGGCGATTGAAAGCCCCTTTCCAAAGACTTTCAGTGTTTTTGCCAAAAATACCCCTCCCCTTCTTGTGGCAGACTGCCTGATTACAATTTGAGGTTTAAAAGGGGAGGGGTATTTTTGGCAACATTAAAAGTTTTTGAAGAGAGCTTGAGGGAAACTTTTTACAAAAAGTTTCCCTCAAGAATCTGTCTTTAGGTATTCAGTCGTGGTCTGCTGTTCTGACGAGGTTTTTGCCGTCGGTCTTTGCCTTAAAGAGCGCGCCGTCTGCCTTATTTATGAGGTCTCCGGAGTTTTTGACATTGGCGTCAGGGTAGGCGGCCACGCCTAAGCTCATTGTGATAGTTTCCTTTACCACGCCGCCGTAGGAGTGGCTTTCAATCGTCTGCCTCAGCCTTTCGGCCTCTAAAGCAGCGCCCTTCAGGGGTGTGTGCGGCAGTATTATGGCGAACTCCTCTCCTCCGTAGCGGGCGACCATGTCCGTCTTTCTAACCCCTCTTTTCAGCATGGCCGCGATTTCCTTCAGCACCACATCGCCTGTGCGGCGGCCGTAAATGTCGTTGATGTTCTTGAAGTTGTCAATGTCCGTCATGATGATTGAAAGCGGCGTGTCGTATCTGATGGAGCGCTGGAACTCCTCCTCTATTCTGGCGTAGAAGAAGTTGTGGTTATACAGGGATGTAAGGTTGTCCCGGATTGCCACCTCCATGAGGTAGTCTTTTTCCTTGGATACCTTTTCATAGAGCTTGGCGTTCTTTATGGCGTGGAAGGATGTGTTTGCCATGATTTTGCAGAAGTTAAGCTCCTTGTCCGTGAATCCGCGCTTCTGCCTGCGAGTCCTCAAAAACAGGGTGCCGAGCACCTCCTCGTTGAATACGATTGGGACGATTAAGAGGCTCATGCCCTGAAGCTCAGCGATGGAGTCCCTGACCTCAGCCATGATGGGGTGGTTCACCATGTCCTCGATCACGAGCGGCTTTTTACTGCTTATGACGAGCCGTATCTCAGGGTATTTCGTGAGGTCCAGCTTAAGCTCGTCCATCTCAGGCGAGTCGTTGGACGCGAGCACATAGCCCTTATTGTCCTTTGCGATAAGGACGATAGAGCAGCGGACAGCGTTCAAGACCTCGGCCACCCGCGTCACTATCTTGTTTAAGACATCGTTAGGATTAAGGGAGGCGGTAATCGTGTTTGTGACAGAAAGGAGGCTTTCGAGGTGCATTTTGTCGAGTTCGATTTCGGTGTGGAACCTGCACATCCTCATCTGGGCGTTTACGCGCGCGATGAGTTCGGCGTCGTTGTACGGCTTTACCACGAAGTCGTCGGCCCCGTTCGCAAGCAGGTCGACGATGGTGTCCTTGTCGTCCTTTACGGACACTATTATGATGGAGGGTCTGGGCTTTAAATCCATTGCCCGCACCCTTTTGCAGACCTCCTTGCCGTCCATTTGCGGCATTATGAGGTCCAAGAGTATCAGGGCCGGGCGCCACTCCTCGACTGCCTTAAGCCCTTCTTTTCCGTCCTTTGCGTGCTTTGTCTCATAGCCGCTCGCGCGCAGAAGCTCGTCCATCAAGACCCTGTTCGTGAGGTTGTCGTCTATGATGAGCACCTTGTTGCTCTGCTCTGTGTTGAGCGCCTGTTCCGTTCCCATGTATGATTATTTCCTGTAGGCGGTTTTTTCCCTCTGTGCCCGGCTTGACAAATCCCCTTGATTGTTTTAAAGTTTAAATCCCGCTTGCCCTGCTTGTCCAAACACATCACACGCCGGCGTAGCTCAGGGGTAGAGCAACTGATTCGTAATCAGTAGGTCGAGGGTTC
>CAYIRV010000152.1:0-4657 GCA_964365865.1 uncultured Thermodesulfobacteriota bacterium
TACGAGCCGAGGAGCCGGGGCACCCACCCCAAGTGGCGTGGGTCGGGTATGCAAAGTTATGAGGCTCTGCATAAAAGTTATTCTGTATCAAGCGGAGGGTTGAGATGGTAATAGACAAAGAGCTTCTCGAAATACTTGCGTGCCCGAAGTGCAAGCACGGGATAAAGCTGACGAAGAAAAAAGACGGGCTTTTGTGCGAAAACTGCGGGCTCATATACCCAATCAAGGACGGCATACCGGTGATGCTCGTTGAAGAGGCCGCGCCCGCCTCTCCGGCAAAGGACGATTAAGCCGTTGCGTAAACCCCGGCGCTTGTCCCATCCGGGGCGGCATAAGCTGGCTTGATACTACAGTCTCTTTTGTCATACCCGCCCCCCTGCAAAAATATTTTATGCCCGGACCAAAACTTACTGTAACCATCATAGCCCTTAACGAAGAAGCCAACATACGCGACTGCCTCGAAAGCGTCCGGTGGGCGGACGAGGTGCTCGTATCCGATTCCGGGAGCACGGACAACACAGCGGAACTCTGCCGAAAGTACGGGGCAAAGGTTTTCCGCGATGATTGGCTCGGTTACGGCAGGCAGAAAAACCTGTGTCAGGACAGGGCCGCTAACGAGTGGATACTCAACATTGACGCGGATGAAAGAATCACCCCTGAACTGAGGGAGGAAATCCAGAGCGCCATTGCAAGCAACGGCGCTGACGGGTATCTAATCCCGCGCAAAAACTACTTCGGAGGCTTTTGGGTGAGGCGCTGCGGCTGGTACCCGGACTATAACCTCCGGCTCTACCGGAAAAGCGCGGGCAGGTTCGTTGAAAGGCGGGTGCATGAGGCCGTGCACCTCGAAGGCAAGAAGGAAAGGCTTAAAAGCCCCATGATACACCTCACATACAGGGACACAACGGATTACCTTTCGAGGATGCAGCGCTACTCGACGCTCGCGGCCGAGGACATGCTGAACGAGGGGAGAAAGCCCTCGCTTCTCGACCTTTTCGTGAGACCCCAGTTCACATTCTTCAAGATGTTCGTCTTGAAGCGCGGATTTCTCGACGGAACCACGGGACTCGTGCTCTCCATGCTCTACGCCTTCTATACATTCTCGAAGTACGCGAAGCTCTGGGAGCTTACAAAGGGCCGGACGATTTAACAAAAGGGCCTTTCATATTGAAGGCTGCCTCTAAGAATCAGCTATTTTTTCCGAGGTCAAGGCAGGGCGGAAATAAATAGCGCAGCATATATATGAATATGTGAGCATGTTTATTTCCGCCCTAACGCAGAGATCGGGAAAAAGAGCGATTTTTAGAGGCAGCCATGATACTTAGGGACAAAAAAATAGTCTTGGCCGTAACAGGGGCGATTTCTGCTTACAAGGCCCTTGAGCTTACGAGGCTTCTCGTGAAGGAAGAGGCCGCTGTATTTCCCGTTATGACAGTAAACGCGGAAAGGTTCGTAACGGCCTTGAGCCTTTCCACCCTCGCCAGGCGAAAGGTCTTGACAGACCTCTTTGACCGCGGGGAGGGCATAACCCACATAGAGCTTGCCCAGAAAACAGACCTCATAATAGTCGCTCCCGCAACCGCCAACTTCATAGGAAAGGCCGCAGGAGGCATCGCCGACGACCTCCTTACCACAATCGTAATGGCCGCGAGCGCCCCTGTCCTCATCGCGCCGTCCATGAACACGCGGATGTGGGAAAACCCGATTGTAAAGGGTAATGTGGAGCGGCTTAAAGGCATCGGATACCTTTTTGCCGGGCCTGCGGAAGGCGCGCTCGCCTGCGGCTCCGAAGGCGCAGGAAGGCTCAGCGACCCAACGGATATAATAGAGGCGGCCGAGGAGGCCCTGAGCAAAAAAGACCTCAGAGGCGAGAAGGTGCTCGTAACCGCCGGCCCCACGCGCGAGCCCATAGACCCAGTGAGGTTCGTGTCAAACGCCTCTTCAGGAAGGATGGGATATGCGCTTGCAAAGGCCTCGAGGAGGAGGGGCGCGGAGGTGGTGCTCGTAAGCGGGCCCACGCACCTTAAAAAGCCGGAGGGAATTACATTCGTCCCTGTGGTGAGCGCGGATGAGATGCACGAGGCGTGCATAAGGTATTACCCGCAGTCAACGCTCGTGATAATGGCCGCGGCCGTGGCAGACTACAGGCCGCTCAAAAGCTCGCCCACGAAGGTCAAGAAAGAGGCCGTAAGCCTGACCCTCGACATGCAGAGGACAGAGGATGTGCTCAAGCACATGGGCAGGGAAAAAAAGGGGCAGTTCCTCGTAGGGTTCGCGCTCGAAACGGAAAACCTCGAAGAGAACGCGAAAAAGAAGCTCAGGGACAAAAACCTCGACATGGTCGTGGCCAACTCCCAGTGGGGCCTTGACAGCGAATACAACGAGGTTACGATTATAAACACGGAGAACGATGTGGAAAGGCTGCCGTCTTTAAGAAAGGGCGCGGTAGCGGACAGGATACTCGACTCTGTGGTAAGGCTTAAATCCGCCTGAAGGCAGAAGAGGCATCAGGCATGATTGACAAGGTTCAGGAGTTCGGCAAATACGCGGAAAGAGGGGCCTACCACTGGAAAGAGCTTAAGCCAAACCTAAAGAGGTTCAACGCCGGGCTCGCGGCGCGGTACGAGATATCGAGGGAAATTATAGCAAAACACTGCCGAAACCCCGGTGTTGTCATAGACGCAGGCTGCGGGGACGGCGCCTTCACCTCTACGCTTGCCGGCCTTTACAAGGAAGCCGCGGTTACCGGCTTTGATTTTGACGAATCGGCCATAAGGCTCGCAAAAGAGGAGACCGCGAAAAAGGGTTTTACCAACCTGAACTTTCTGCGAGGCAATGCCTTTGAACACATAAAATCAGCCGGCCTCATAACGGCAACCGATGTCATAGAGCACATCTTCAGGCCCGATGAGTTCATGCAAGACTCTTTCAATGCCCTTACCACGGACGGCTTCCTGTTCCTGTCAACGCCAGTCAAGACAAAAGAAGTCCCTGACGACAAATACCATGTCCGGGAATTCGGGATTCAGGAACTCGAGGGGTTCTCAAAATCATTCGGCTTCACCGTAGTCGTCCACAGCGCCTCCCACCCGTGGTCCTGCATGAAAAAATACAATACAAGCTATAGGTTCGGCCTCGGCAAAATAAGGCTCTATAAATACATCTACAACGCGCTGACAATCTACTTCAAATACAATGTCTTTAAAAATACCTCCTGCCCAGACCCGGTGATGCAATTCATACTGCTGAAAAAACCGTAACCCTTTGTCAGACAGGTTTCTGGAGGCGATTGCTCATGTCTTTGAATGAGAAACCTTTTAGCTCCGGTTTTTGGATACCCTTGTGCTGGACTAAGACCTTGAATGCGTCCCCTGCTCCCCCGGGCGTGATGAGTTGGACGAGTTCCCTGTTGTGGCTTATTTTTTGGCGGTTTTCAAACCCCGCGTTTTCCGAGGGTTTCAACTCATCGAGTATGCCGAGGCCGAGGAGAAAGTTCTTCTGGGTGGTGAATCCCGTAAGCTTAAGCCCGGATTGCTCCCCTTCAGCCGCGAGCGTCGTAAAGTCAACATGCGCGGTTATGTCCTGCATGCCGATATTCATATAGGGGTTGTGGTTGATGGTGTGCCTGAAATGGCAGGCGATGGTCGAGCCGATTTCCCTTGAATAAAGCTCCCTTGCCGGAAGGCCGTAATCAATGGTTGCGACAAAGCCTTTATTAATGAGGCTTCCGGCCTTTCTTATCCACTCCTTAGCCTTAAGGTTCACCTCTGTTATCAGGCCTTCCGAGAGGGATATGCCGAGTGAATCAAAATGGGCCTTAAGCTCAGGGGTCGAAGGCTCGCACGGCTCCTCGATGAACCTTGTTCCGTCATGCCCAACATAAAGCTCTTTAAACCCGCCTGAGCATACGACCCTGTGGACAGGGAAACTGTCAACGAGTTCATTGGATAAAATGCAGCCTGCCTCAATCGGAGGAAGCCCTTCCATGTCTTCATGCCACGAGATGCGGGCGGTAGCCGGCTTTCTGAGGAACCTGTTTTTTTCGACAAGACGCGCGCTTAAAACCTTGCTCATACCGGGGTAAAGGGCATCTGCGGCATCGAGGATGCCTTCAGTGAGCAGTCCCCTGCCTGAGCCTGCCTCTATAAGCGTGAAATTTGCCGGGGAGCCGAGAAGCGTCCACATCTCGTGGACGCACTTGGCCATCATGCGGGAGAATACAGGGCTTATGTCAATATTGGTGATGTAGTCGCCGTCCGCGCCCCATGCCTGACGCGCGGCCGTATAATAGCCGCCCTCTGGCCAGTATAGGGCCGCGTCCATGAATTCGGCGAAGGTTATGCGGCCTTTTTCCCTGATGCGCCTTAGAATTTCGGCTTCGATTCCGGTCTTGGAGTGCGTCATCTGCTCATGGGCAGCCTCATGCGTTAGCCTCAAAGACCTCTCTAAATGCCTCCTTAGGCGCAAAGCACTCAGGACAAACCTCAGGCGGCTCAGACCCTTCGTAGATGTAGCCGCACTCGGTGCATAGCCATTTCTTTTTCATTGAACCAGTCTCTCGGTTTTGGGCGAATGCTGTTACTTCCTTATTACGAGGGTCGTCTCCCATGTGTCGGAATGGCCTTCCTCGTCCGAGAGTATGCCTTCGAGCATGAGC
>CAYIRV010000153.1:0-4597 GCA_964365865.1 uncultured Thermodesulfobacteriota bacterium
CCCGGAAAACCAGCGCCTGAACCAATGTCCAAGAGCCTCTTGCACCCGTATTTTCTCAATACCCCAACGAGCGTGAGGGAGTCGAGGAAAAGCCCGGCCAATATGTCTTCATCAGAGCTTAAGGCAGTCAGGCGAACTGATTTATTCCATGTTTTAAGCTCATTAAGATATGTATAAAAATCCCTTAAAGCGTCTTCGTTAAGCCCAACACCCAGTTCAGAAGCGCCTTTTTTGAGCGTGTCTTTGAATGTTTTCTCATCCATTGATGTCAGGCCGGCAACACGCCGGTTTTTTTGAGGTGTATCATGAGCATTGAAAGCGCGGCAGGGGTTATGCCTGAAATCCTGTTGGCCTGACCAATGGACGCTGGTTTGTGTTTTTTAAGCTTCTCCCGTATCTCAGTTGAAAGCCAGTGCATTTGGTCATAAGATATGCCCGCAGGTATCTTGAGCATTTCAACTCGCTTGAACCGCTCAATATCCTCAAGCTGCCTTTTTATGTAGCCCTCGTATTTTACATATGTCTCGATAGCCTCTGAAATATCCTGTGCAATCACCCACTTACATAAGGGGGGAATTGGGGGGGGTGCGAGGCTCAAGACATCCTTAAGCCTGATATTGGGCCGCCGCAGAAGTTCTTTTAATGTGAGCGATTTTTTTAGCTCGCCCGACCCACGCATTGCAATAAGTGCGTTCTTTATATCTTTACTCGGGTTGACCCTCGTTGATTCCAAAAATTCGATTACCTCGTCCATCAGCCGCTTTTTCGTAAGGAATTCATTAAACGGCGCTTCCCTTACAAGCCCTGCGTTATAGCCCTTTTCCTGAAGCCTAAGCTCGGCGTTATCCTCCCTGAGAAGGAGCCTGTATTCCGCCCTTGATGTAAACATCCTGTATGGCTCTTTGGTGCCTTTGGTAACAAGGTCGTCAATCATTACGCCTATATATGCCTCGGACCTGTCGAGTATTAACGGCTGTTTGCCCTGAACCTTCAATGCCGCGTTCATGCCTGCGATAAGTCCCTGAGCCGCGGCCTCTTCATAGCCTGATGTGCCGTTTATCTGGCCCGCGAGGAAGAGGCCCTCTATGGCCCTTGTCTCAAGCGTTGAGTTAAGACATGTAGGCTCTATGAAATCATATTCTACGGCGTATCCGGGCCTTAAGATTTCAACCTCCTCAAGCCCCTTGATGGTGTGTAAGAATTTAAGCTGGACATCAATGGGAAGCGATGTGGAAAGTCCGTTTGGATAGACCTCGTTAGTGTCATACCCCTCTGGTTCGAGAAAAACCTGATGCCTGTGCTTTTGAGGGAATCTTACAACCTTGTCCTCTATTGACGGGCAGTATCTTGGCCCAGTGCCCTTGATAGCGCCGCTATAAAGCGGCGAGCGGTCGAGGTTTTCCGTGATAATCGCATGGGTGGCCTCATTGGTGTATGTGATGTGGCAGGGCAGTTGAGGCCTTGTAAAAGGAGGCGATGCGCTCGAAAAAGGTTTTATGTCCTTTTGAAGCTCCTGAACCGTTATCCTTGAAAAATCTATTGTCCTTTTGTCGAGCCTTGGGCATGTGCCTGTCTTAAGCCTGCCCATGTTAAAGCCGAGCGCCCTTAAGCTCTCTGACAGGCCCACAGAAGAAGCATCTCCGGCCCTGCCACCGGGATAATTTACGAGCCCGATATGAATAAGGCCGTTTAGGAATGTCCCTGTTGTTATTATGACTGCCTGCGCCCTTAACTCCTCTCCTGTATTAAGGCGTACGCCTTCAATCCTCGTCAAACCCTTTGGCCCGCGGCCTGTTAGAAACCCCTGGACAAGGGCTTGTCTTAAATAGAGGTTTTCTGCGTTTTCGAGCGCTGACTTCATCCTCAGCTTATAGAGGGTCCTGTCAGCCTGAGCACGCGTTGAGCGCACGGCCGGGCCATAGCTTTCATTCAGGGTCCTGAACTGTATGGCTGAAGCATCTATGGCCTTTGCCATCTCGCCACCGAGCGCGTCAATCTCCTTTACGAGGTGCCCCTTCGCCACCCCGCCGATTGCCGGGTTACAGGACATCTGGCCAATGGTGTCGAGGTTCATGGTTATTGCAAGCGTTGGCACCCCCATGCGGGCAGAGGCGAGCGCAGCCTCGCAACCAGCGTGTCCCGCGCCTATGACGATTATGTCGAACTGTCTCTGCATATGTATTTTTGTTCCACGTGGAACAAAATCAAAACGAATGACATTTTATTGCATATGTTGCGTAACAGTCAATCAGTTTATTAAGGGATAACCATAGCCCT
Source organism: uncultured Thermodesulfobacteriota bacterium (assembly GCA_964365865.1). Classification (GTDB taxonomy): domain Bacteria; phylum Desulfobacterota; class GWC2-55-46; order GWC2-55-46; family GWC2-55-46; genus CAYIRV01. The sequence continues at coordinate 2,278 of CAYIRV010000153.1, forward strand.
TGCCATGTAACACATTGATTTTATTATAAAAACATGAAAATCAAATTATATTGACAATACAAAAAAATGCTGTATACTAATCTGCCATGCCTTTTTGAGCAAAAATCCTGTTGTGAAGGTTTAATCCATGCCGTCAGCTAAAAAAACAGCAAAGCCGGCAAAAAAAACCGCTGCTAAGCCGGAAAAGTCAAAGGCAGCAAAATTAGTTGCTGATAAAAAGCCGCTCGAAGCGAAAAAGGCCAAGAAGCCGCCGTTCAAAAAGGAGATGACGCAGAAGCTCCTTGATGCAAAGTCCCGTATTCTGCAGGAGGTCTCCCAGAAGATAAAGAGCGAGAGCAACCTCCTGAAATTCGAGATAGGCGACATATACGATGCGGCGAGCAACGAGCGCGAGAGGGAATTAAGCCTCATGCTCGGAGACCGGGAGCGGGAAAAGCTCTCTGAGATAGAAGACGCGCTCGAGCGCATAAGGGTCAACACATACGGGGGGTGCGAGGAGTGCGGCGAGCCTATAGCAGAGGACAGGCTCCGCGTGCTTCCATTCACGCGCCTGTGCGTCGAGTGCAGGACAAGGAACGAGAGGGAGCAGAAGATAAAGGGGAGGTTCGAGGAGGAATCAGGCCTCGGCATTCTCGAACGCGGAGAGTCAGAGGAAGAGGAGTTTTAGCAGGCCGTCTATCTTTGTATTTTCCGATACCCGCCCAAAAGGCGGGTATTTTTGCTTGCGGGAGCGGAAGGATAAGGTGAATCAAATCGCCTTACCTGAAGGTTAACGGGACGCCAGCGAGGGCCTATGCAGAAAAGCCGCTCAAAAACCCTTATGATCGCCGTTGGAGCATCGGCAACAGTCGCGCTGCTTGTTTTTTTTGCGCTCATTAGAAGGCCGGCCCAAAGCATAACATACAGGAAACAGCTACTCGGCACAATCATTGAGATTACCGTAATGCGGCAAAGAAGCCCTGCGTCTGACAGCGCGGCAGAGGCCGCGTTTAATGAAATCAAAAGGCTCGAAGCTGTTTTTTCAAGCTACATCCCTGACAGCGACATATCCCGCATAAGCTCTAATTCAGGAAAAGGGCCTGTAAAGGTATCGCCTGAGGTAATCGAGGTTATTGAAAAGGCCCTTTATGTCGCTGAGATTTCAGGCGGCGCCTTTGACCCGACCGTGGGCGCGCTCGCAAAACTCTGGGGGTTTTCAGGAGAGTCAGGCAAGGCGCCTGAAGCGAAAGATGTGGAGGCGCTAAAAAGGCTCGTTGACTATAGAAAAGTCGTTGTTGACAAAGGCTCGTCAACTGTCGCGCTTAAAAACAAAGGTATGGTGTTGAATCTCGGCGGCGTTGCCAAAGGCTATATAGCAGGAAGGGCTGCCGAGGTCCTTGGCAACAAGGGCATAGAGAGGGCGCTCATAAAGGCAGGCGGGGACATGGTTGTATTTAGCGGCAAAGAAGACAAACCGTTTGTAGTAGGAATACAGGACCCAATGGAGAGCAACAGGCTCATGGGCGAGGCGTATGTATCAAACGGCGCTGTGTCAACATCAGGGGACTATGAAAGGTATTTTATCAAGCACGGGAAGAGATACCACCATATCTTAAACCCTGCCACAGGCTTTCCTGCCGAGGGTGTCCGGAGCGCAACAGTCATATCAAAAGACCCAACGCTCGCTGACGCGCTTTCAACAGCAGTGTTTGTCATGGGCGCTGAAAAAGGCATGGGATTGCTCGAAGGGCTTGATGGTGTCGAAGGGGTTATAGTGGACGCTCAGGGCATTGTTTACACATCAAAGGGGTTCAGGGGGAAGGTCTATCAGGAAGGGAAGTGAGAGTGGAAGAGAAGGCCGATACGATTACATAATTAGAAGGGCGCCTTTTTGAATATATGTTGACAATTGCACAATATATGTTGACAATAATAGTTAGTTTTGTTTACAATAAAGGACATAATAGCTGACAATATGGTTTAACTATTTGATTTATATGAAAAAACACTCTTCAAAAGCAATACGCCACTTTATTTTAGGCAATATAGATAAGCATCCAAAAGATATTGCTCGTATTGTATCAGAGAATTTTGGCATTTCAAGGCAATCAGTCAATCGGTATCTCCAACTATTAGAAAAAGAAGGCAGCATTGAATCAACGGGAAAAACACGCAATAAGAGGTATTTACTTAAGCCGATAATCTTAAAAGAAATCTCTATCCCCATAACACCGGGGTTGGAGGAGGATAAGGTTTGGAGACAGCACATAGAACCATTGCTTAAAGATGTTAAGGAAAATGTAAAAAATGTTTGCCATTATGGTTTTACTGAAATGTTTAA
>CAYIRV010000154.1:0-4591 GCA_964365865.1 uncultured Thermodesulfobacteriota bacterium
TGAGCCCTTTGGCAGGGCCTGCCGTTACGATGTCTGAAGCGCTCTCTTTTTTTGCGGTCATCTGAACCATGCTCAGTCGAGGAGCGAATCCCTGAGCCTCTTCGCGGATTCAAATTCCTTTTTGAGGCCCTCGGTGTCAGCCCGTTGTATAAGACTTTTAAGCGTTTCGAGCTTTGACTGAAACGCGCCGACCATGTCCGTTATAAAACCCTTGTTCATGGCGCATATCTCAGCCCACATCTCTGGGGAACTCGACGCTATGCGGGTGAAGTCCCTGAACCCTCCGGCCGAGTACCCGAGGAGTTCTTTGCATGACCGCGCCTCATCCCCTACGGTGTTTACGAGTGTATATGCAATCATGTGCGGAAGATGGCTTATTGCCGCGAGCATCTTATCGTGCGTCCTCGCGTCCGTAAGCACCACCTTTGACCCTGCAATCTCCCACATGGTCTTGACCTTTTGAACGGCGCCAGGGTCTGTCTTTTCGGTCAAGGTAAGTATGCACACTTTACCCTTGAAAAGCTCAGGGAAGGCCGCCTCCACCCCTGAGCGCTCTGTCCCTGCAATGGGATGCCCTGCGACAAAGCTGACGCCTTTGGGCATAAGAGGCTCGACATCCCTTACTACAGCCTCCTTGACGCTTCCGGCGTCTGTCACGATGCACCCTTGCTCCAAGAAGGGCGCCGCTTTTTTGATTGTTTCGGCGATTTTCAAAACAGGGACTGAGACAAAGACAAGGTCAGCGCCCTTAACGCCCTCTGCCACATCTCGCGTAAACTCGTCAATGACGCCGAGCCGTTTCGCGGCCTCAAGATTCGCAATGCCCCTTCCTACCCCTGTTATGCGGCCCGCAATCCCCTTTTCCCTCAATACCATTGCGAGCGAGCCGCCTATGAGGCCCACGCCTATTATAGCCGCCTTCTCAAAACGCAGTGAGAGATTACCCATTTAATAACGGCCTTATTCTATTTATTTTACAATAAGTTGCGATGAGTAGGTAATACAACGCCTTAAGTCCTTGGAGCGTTCAAACCGTCCTGCCAACGGCCTTTGCAACTAACCTTACCTCTTCCATCAGGAGGGCGAACTTCTTTGGCTTGAGCGACTGGGCCCCGTCGCAAAGCGCGTTCTCAGGGTCTGGATGAACCTCTATCATAAGGCCGTCGGCGCCCACCGCGGCCCCTGCCCTCGCGATTGGAAGGACAAGGTCCCACCGCCCGACCGCGTGGCTTGGGTCAATAAATACCGGCAGATGGGTCTCTTGCTTGAGCACCGGCACGGCGCTTATATCGAGGGTATTTCTCGTGGCTGTCTCGAAAGTCCTTATGCCGCGCTCGCACAGGATGATGTTTGAATTCCCCTGTGCCGCGATATACTCGGCTGACATGAGGAGTTCCTTTATCGTGGCTGAAAGGCCCCTCTTGAGGAGAACGGGCTTTTTTTGCCTCCCGACCTCTGTAAGGAGCCTGAAGTTCTGCATGTTCCGCGCGCCTATCTGCACTATGTCAACATATTCGCAGAGAAGCTCCGTGTCCCTCGGGTCCATAAGCTCGCTTATGATGGGAAGCCCGGTCTCCTTTCTGGCATCAGCGAGGAATTTAAGCCCCTCTACACCGAGGCCCTGAAAGTCGTACGGCGATGTCCTCGGCTTGAAGGCCCCTCCACGGAGTATCCTTGCCCCCGCGGCCTTGACCAACTTTGCCGTGTCAATGAGGGAATCCCTGCTTTCAACGCTGCATGGGCCTGCTATTACCACGAACCCCGTATCCCCTATCTTAACGCCGCCGACTTCGATAACCGAGTCTTCTTTTCTGAATTCCCTGCTTACGAGCTTATAAGGCTTAAGTATGGGCATGACCTTTTCAACGCCCGGCAAGGCCTCAAGCGGGATAGGGGCGAGAAGCCCCTCGTCGCCGATCGCGCCTATTATTGTCCTCTCTTTGCCTTTCGAGATATGCACGGCAAGCCCGGCGTTTTTGATTTTTTCAGCCACATGCTCTATCTCCTTGTCCGTTGCATCTTTCCTGAAAACGATTATCATGACGGTTCTTCCTCCCTATGCTTAAAGGGGCCGGCGGGCAAGTTCCAATACCTCCTGAAGAGAGGAAATAAAACGCCTGTTCTCCTCAGGAAGCCCCACCGTAACCCTTATGTATTCACCAAGGCCGTAGCTGTCCATGGGCCTTACTATCACGCCCTTTTTAAGGAGCGCATCGTAAACCTTTTTCCCCTCCCCCGCCTTGACGAGGAAAAAATTCGCCTCTGTGGGCACGCACTCAAGGCCCATGGCCTTAAGCTCGCCTAAAAGATAGTCAAGCCCCTGAATGTTGTTCTGAACGGTCTTTTCAAGATGTTCCCGGTCGTCAAGCGCGGCTATGGCCGCGGCCTGTGCAAGCGAATTGACATTGAAGGGCTGCCTTACCCTGTTCATGTAGTCAACAAGCGCAGCGTCCGCCACCCCGTACCCTACCCTCAGGCCCGCGAGGCCGTAAACCTTGGAAAATGTCCTTAAAAGCAGGACGGCTTTTTCGCGCCTTTTCACATGCTCAAGCGTCTTTGGAAACCCCGGGTTTTGCGCGAACTCATAATACGCCTCGTCAACGCACACGATGACATCGTCCGGCAGGGCCTTTAAAAAGCGCGAAAGCTCATGGTCCGTGACTATAGTGCCGGTCGGGTTATTGGGGTTTGCTATGAACACGAGCCTTGTCCTTGGGCCTATAGCCGTTGCCATTGCTTCAAGGTCATGCCTGAAGTCCTTAAGAGGCACTGTAACCGCCTTGCAGGCCGATGCGCTTATGGCTATGGGGTACACGGCAAACGACGGGATGGCCATGACAGCCTCGTCCCCGGGCTTGAGACACGCCTTTATGACAAGCTCTATGATTTCGTTCGAGCCGTTCCCTATGATGAGCATCTCAGGGCTTACGCCGAGATGCCTTGAAAGCTTTTCCTTAAGGTAGAAACACGAGCCGTCCGGGTATCTGTGAAGGTTCGCGAGCGCCGCGGCAACGGCGTCAATAGCCTTTTTTGACGGGCCGAACGGGTTTTCGTTCGACGCTAATTTGATAGAGCCTTTTATGCCGAGTTCCCTCTCAAGCTCCTCTATGGGCTTTCCCGGTGGGTAGGGCACGAGAGAGGAGATTTCCTTTGATACACGTATCTTCATTTCAATTATGCCTTCATCCTGTCATTTGCCGTATGGATTATCAAACTTGGGATACGAGCCCAACACCTTGAGGAATATCGAGGCGCTTTCGAGCTCAGCCATCGCGTCCCTGAGCTTCTTTTCGGTCATGTGTCCGTCCATGTCAACAAAGAACACATACTCCCACGCCTTTGTCTTAAGCGGACGCGATTCGACCTTCGTGAGGTTTATCCCCCTCTTCGCAAACGGTTTAAGCATGGAATAAAGGGCGCCGGGCGCGTCCTTGACAGCGAACATTATGGAGGTCTTATCCCTGCCGGTTTTTTTGCCGCACGGCTTATGGCCTATGACCAGAAACCTCGTGAAGTTGTCGGCGTTGTCTTCTATATTGTCCTCAATGACAATCAGTCCGTAATGGTTCGCGGCCGCGACTCCGGCAATCGCCGCTGCGGCAGGGTCTTCGGCGGCTATCTGAGCGGCCATGGCGGTCGAGGCTACATCTACGACCGTTGCATCCGGCAGGTTGTCCTTAAGCCACCCCCTGCACTGGGCAAGCGGGTTGGGGTGTGAATAGACCTTCGCCGCATCCGTGAGCCTGCCTGTCCTGTTCATTATGGCGAGGGCTACCCTGAGCATGACCTCGGCGCAGATTTTAAGCTCCGATGAGGTGAACATGTCGAGGGTGTGGCTCACCACGCCCTCGGTGGAGTTCTCGACAGGCACTACCCCGAAGTCCGCCCGGCCCTTTTCCACATCGTCAAACACATCGGCTATATCCTTTTTCGGAACGAACTCGCCGGAATGGCCGAAGTGTTTTATGCACGCCTGATGCGTGAATGTGGCCACAGGCCCGAGAAACGCTATCTTTACCGGCTTTTCAAGGGACAGCGAGGCGCTCATTATCTCCCTGTAGACATTCCTGAGCGCCTGATTCGGGAACGGGCCTTTGTTCTCCGAGACAAGCCTCCTGTATATCTCCTGCTCCCTCTCAGGGGAATAATAGTCCCGTTTTTCCCTGGTCTTGGCCCTGCCTATGTCTATGACAAGGGAGGCCCTCCTGTTGAGGAGCTTGAGTATTTCGCCGTCAATGGAGTCTATCTTTTTCCTGAGCCTTTCGACCGCCCCGGCAATCTTCTTCATACGGTTCTCTCAATATCCCCTTATCCCCCTCTCCCACAAGGGGAGAGGGGGATAAGGACGTGGTCATCTGCGATAATATATTTTGATAGATTAATTTATTCTTTAAGAAAAATCAACAGGTTTAAAACGATTAAGCGATATTGCGCATATTCAAAACCATGCTAAACTATCAGCAGGCCGAAGGCCGGAAGCACGGACGGTTAACAACTAAGGAACCTCTGATGAATCCTTTTCTTGTCCTTGCGAGGTTTATGACCTCAGGGATGACAGATTTTCCTATACGTCATTCCCGCGTGTCTTTAG
>CAYIRV010000155.1:0-4581 GCA_964365865.1 uncultured Thermodesulfobacteriota bacterium
CCTTTTTGCCTGCCATACCCTCCTGCGAAGCCGGTTATCGGTCATCAGTCAACAGGCATCGGCCTTAAACCGATAACTGTTTTCAAATTCAGCGGATTAGAAATTCTTGAACTGCTTGGAGAGCGTTACGCCCTGAAACTGGTATGACGAGCCTATCTGCGGGCCATAGGCCTTTTCAGGGGTTTCAAGCATCTTCTCGAAGAAAAGTTTGCAGAATGTCTGGCCGTCGGCTATCATGAACGGCACATCGTGCGCCCTGACCTCCAAGACAGCCTTTGTGCCCTTTACCTCGCCCTTTGCGCCAAAACCGAACCCCGGGTCGAAAAACCCGGCGTAGTGGGTGCGTAGTTCCCCTGAGCCGGCCTCATACGGGACCATCTCTGCGGCATATGCCGGAGGTATGCGGATTTTTTCCTTTGAGGACAGGATGTAGAAGTCCTCTGGTTCGAGTATAAGGGTGCCTTTCTTGTTCCTGAACACAGGCTCCCAGAACTCTTCGATATTATAATGGTTTTTCTTTGTCAAATCAACAACATGGCTGTTCTTCTTGGACTTATAGCCTATGATGGCGCCCGGCGCCTCTCCGCTCAAGTCAACCCGCATGAAAAGCCCTCTGGATATGAACACATCCTCTGCCTTCAGATGCTCGTCCCCGTTGTAGAGGATGCGGTGTTTCTTATGAAGCGCCCGTATCCCGGCGTCGGTGAGCACGCAATCGCCTTGCATGAGCCTCATCTGCGCGAGCGAAATGCCTTTTTTAACGCTGATGGTGAATGACCTGGGCATGACTTCGAGGAAAAGAGGGCCTGAATATCCCTTTGCTATGTCGTCAAAACGTGGGCTTTTATCCGTCAGCACCCTTGCGAAGATGTCGAGCCTGCCTGTGGTGCTCTTAGGGTTTACCTTGCCATACACATCAGAAGGGAGGTTAAGCTCCTCCATAAGTGGAATGAGATACACATGTCCCTTTTCAAGTATGCCGCCATTGGTTATATCGAACTCATACATGACAAGTTCTGAACCAGAGCCCTCTGTCCCAAGCTTCTCAAAGACATTGCTGCCCTCTGGCAAAAAACTCGATATGAGCCTGTATGCCTTTGCCCCGAGCCTCAAATCCATGGACGCGGGCTGTATCTGAGCGTCCTCAACAGGCGCCTTTGCGCTTATCTGCCTTTTCTTGACAGCCTCCTTCAAGAAACGGCTGCTTAATACCCCTGATTGTCCCTTGCCTGCCATGTAATCCGCCCCTTTTATCACGAAATAATCCTTACGATGTTATAGCACACAATAAGCCCAGTCAAGCCAAAATGTAACGCTAATCAGCGGCCTTGACTTTCCGATGTTTGTCTGGTAAAAAATAGTCTGTGAAAAAGGCCAGTGGAAATCCTTTATCGCGCCTTAAAAAGAAGCATGTTTTCGCTTTGGTTATCGCGGCCATCATGGGCTTTGCGGTTTTCGGCGACAAGGGTCTTATTGATTTTTACAGGCTTAAGAAGGAGCTTGGCGGGATTTTGAGCTACAACAAAGGGTTTGAAAAAGAGAACAGGGGCCTGGCCAAGACCATAGAGCTTCTCAAAAACGACAAAAGGTATCTGGAGCACATAGCAAAGAACGAACTCGGAATGCTCGGCAAGGACGAACTGCTCTACAGGATTAAAGAACCTGCCAAAGGCAAGGCACCCTCAAATCCCGCGACGCGCTGACCTCTCTCTCCGGCCCTCCACGGTTGACTATTCGCAGTAAAAAGGTTATAAAAAAACGGCTTATGAATAAACTCATCAGGGCCGCGGGCATACAGTTCGCGCCGCATCAGGACAGGGAAAAGAACCTTTCAAGGGCAAAGGCGCTCGCAACCCTGGCCTCGGACCAGGGCGCGTCCATCATGGCGCTTCCACAGCTCTTCAGCTCCCCGTGGTTCCCGTCGTCAATAGATGAACGGAACTTATCGCTCGCAGAGGAAGAGGACGGGCCTGCCGTGAACTTCATAAGGGAGCTCGCCTCGGCGATAAAGGCCGTAATCATAGCCCCTGTGTTTGAAAAGGACAAGGACGGCTATTTCAACACTGCGTTTGTAATAGGCGCTGACGGCGGGGTTATCGGAAAATACAGGAAGATGCACGTGGCCAACCTTCCGCTCTGGGAGGAAAAACCGTATTTCAGCCCCGGCAACTTGGGCTTTCCGGTCTTTAAGGCAGGCGGCGCGGTCATCGGCGTTCAACTCTGCAGGGACATATTCTTTCCAGAAGGTTTCAGGGTCTTGGCGCTGAAAGGCGCGGAGCTCGTGTTTGCGCCGACCGCCTCTGCCTTCTATCATTCGAGGAAGAAGTGGGACAGCGCCTTGTGTGCCGCGGCGCACGCAAACGGGCTTTTCATATTCAGGGTCAACAGAATAGGCGCCGAAGGCAGACAGGAGTTCTACGGAAGGAGCTTTTGCGTAAACCCCGAAGGGGAGTTCATCGCAGGGCCATCCGGCTCTTCCGTTGGCGTGGTCATGGCTGATATTGATTTAAACGAGGTCCATTCATCGAGAAGCGAGTGGGCGTTCTTAAAAGACAGGAGGCCGGACGAGTACGGCTGTATTTCAAAAGACACGGCTTCAGAGGACGCAAAGTGAGGGCAACGGTAAGGGACATAATACAAAAGGCGCTCGAAGAGACCGTGATGGACGGGAGCATAGGCTCCGAGGCCGCGTTGCCGGAGATTACAGTCGAGAAGCCCAAGAAAGAGGAGTTCGGGGACTTCGCGACAAACATCGCCATGCTCCTCGGCCCTTTAATCAAAAGAAAGCCGAGAGATGTCGCATCAATAATCGCGGCAAAAATCGGCTCGTCCGCGCTCGTCGAGAAATGCGAGGTCGCAGGCCCGGGTTTCATAAACATATTCCTGAAAAAGGCCTACTGGTTCAATATCCTCGCGGCCGCGCTCGAAAAAGGCCCGGCGCAGGCGCGGCTCGATACGGGCAAGGGACAGAAGGTGCTTCTTGAGTTCGTAAGCGCCAACCCGACCGGCCCTTTGCACATAGGCCACGGCAGGGGCGCGGCTGTCGGCGATGCCATGGCCCGGATACTCAAGGCAGCCGGGTATGATGTTACGAAGGAGTTCTACATTAATGATATAGGCGTTCAGACGGTTATTCTCGGCGAATCCGTTAAACTACGTTTCGAGGAACTTATTGGGAAGGTGGTTTCATTTCCTGACAACTACTATAAAGGCGAGTATATAAAAGAGCTTGCCGAGGAATTTAGAGACGAATATGGCACAGATGAAAATAACTTTACCCCTTCCGCTTTTCAGGATTTCGCCGGAGAAAAAATGCTTGAGGGGATAGAAAAAGACCTCAAAGACTTTGGAGTAGAATTTGACAATTGGTATAGTGAAGGCGCACTTGTAAAGCGCGAGGGTTTGAAAAATATTCTAACTGCGATCAAGAATACGGGCTTCACCTTCGAGGAAGACGGCGCGACATGGATGAAGACAAAGGAACTCGCAAACGACGACAAGGACAGGGTCTTACAAAAGGCGAATGGTGAGACGACTTACTTCTTGTCCGATGTGGCGTATCATAAAGATAAAGTTGAACGCGGGTTTGATAAACTCATTAACATCTGGGGCGCAGACCATCACGGTTACGAGGCGCGGGTAAGGGCGGCATTGAAGGCGTTCAATTACGACGACTCAATCTTAAAGATAATCTTCATCCAGCTCGTCGCGCTTCTTCGCGACGGCGCGGCTGTTCCAATGGGCAAGCGCGAGGGCGAATTCGTAACGCTCAGGCAGGTCATGGACGAGGTCGGCGCGGACGCGTGCAGGTTTTTCTTCCTTATGAGGAGGAGCGACGCGCATCTGGACTTTGACCTCGAACTCGCCAAAAAGCAGGCGCCTGAAAACCCGGTCTATTATGTCCATTACTGCCACGCCCGGATTCAATCAATAATCGCCTTTGCGGCTGAAAAAGGAATCGGGATAGAAAACAGCTTTGTGCCTGCCGCGCTTGAAAGGCTCGTCCTGAAGGAAGAGCTCGACATCATAAGGCACCTGAGCCTTTTCGACGAGACGGTTGAGAAAAGCGCGGCCTTCCTCGAACCGCACAGGGTTACATTCTATCTTACGGACCTTGCGGGCATGTTCCACCCGTACTACAACAAAAACAGGGTCGTTACCGAGGACGCCGAACTCAGTGTCGCGCGCCTGCTTCTTTGCAGGGCGGTCAGGGACACGGTTGCCGCGGGACTCGGCCTCCTCGGCGTGAGCGCGCCTGACAAGATGTAGGGCGATTGCGTGTAAGGCGTTCAGGTAAGGCGGCTTGTTTCATCTTATACTTCCTCTCCCCTTGGGGGAGAGGATTAAGCCTGCCCCCGCAGGTAGTAAGCGGGGGGCGAGGGGGATTTTTTACTCCTTACTTTTTCCTCCCCCTTTGTAAAAGGGGGACTGAGGGGGATTTTACCTCATCTCAAATCCACCCTGCCCTCCTTTTCTAAAGGAGGGTAATTAGGGAGCCTCTGATTATTTCACTTTGGGATACGTTAAGGCAAGACGCGGGGCAAAGTTCTATCCTTGCCTATTTGTTGTCATTCCCGCGCG
>CAYIRV010000156.1:0-4579 GCA_964365865.1 uncultured Thermodesulfobacteriota bacterium
AAAAAATCCTTAAAAAACCCTTGACAGGAACGGATTCTTTTAGTTAATATTACTCGATTAAAAACATCCAGCCAAGGGTTCGGCTATTAACGGACTATAACAGGCAGAGAGTAAAAGGAGGTAACGAGGATTATGAAGAAAAGCTCATTGTGGTTGCTGCTTGCGGCGGCGTTTGCGGCCTTGGGCCCCATGCCGGCGTTTGCGGAAGAGGCCGCGCGCGCGGCAACGGGCGGCGGGGCGGGCAATGTCGAATTTTTCAAGCTGATTGTCATTATGGCCACAGGCGGGATGACCGTTGCCGCGGTCGGCGCTGGCATTTGCCAGATGTTAGCGGTCAGGTCTGCTGTAGACGGCATTGCGCGTAACCCCGGGGCATCAGGAAAGATACTGCCGGCGCTCCTTTTAGGTCTAGCGATGATAGAGTCGTTGGCGATATATGTCCTTGTCATAGCGCTTATTCTCCTATTCGCAAACCCGTTCTTCAAGTTCCTCGTTTAAGGGGCTTTCAATCGCCCCCTTCCTTTTTCCCTCCCCGCGAGTAGGGAGGGTTGTGGTGGGGGGTGGGGGCTGACAGCGGGACAAACGCAAATTAAAAGCCTGCCTTGCATTTATAAATGCAAGGCAGGCTTTTTTATGTTTTAAGGATGGGCGCTCCGCGGAGAGTAACCCCCCTTAATCCCCCCTTTACAAGGGGGGGCAGGTGGATGCGTTATCTGCCCGCTCTTTTTCTAAGCTTAGACATTATCTCAGGGGTAACCCTGTCCATGCCGCTCTGCCGGGCGTATCTCTCGACGCCGGTTCTGACCATGCCGCGCAAAAATCCCGGCACCTTAGAGAGTCTCTCTTCAGCCTCTGGAGTCCATGTAATCCCGGTTGCGGATGCGCGGGGCGTTCCCGATGCCTTTCCTTCAGGCTCATATTCACACCACGGGTCCTCGCCCATGATGTCGGATGTTACGGCAAGTGCCCGCGCCCTGCATCCGCCGCAAATATCGTTGTATTCACAGTCCTTGCACCGCCCGTTATATGCCCGGCCCCTCAATTTTTTGAAGACGTCGCTCTCTTCCCATATACGTTTGAGGCCGGTCTCCATGATATTGCCTGCCACGGCGGGTATGTAGGGACACGGCGTCACATTCCCCTCAGGGGTTATCCTTATGTAACCGGTTCCAGCGATGCAGCCGCTGGTGGCGCCCTTAAGTAGGTTGCTCCCGGTCTTTGTCTTCTGGGCAATCCTCAAGAAATGGGGGGCGCACCGCGCCCTTACCATTATCCTGTCCTCATAGAATTCCGCCGCCTCGGTAAGATTGGTCAGGGCCTGCTCATACTGCCCAGGGGTTATGTCAACCATATCCTGACCCCTGCCAGTGCACACAAGGAAGAATATGTTGACGGCCCGGGCCCCTTTTTCAATGGCATATTCTATTATCGGCCTAATCTCCGAAAGGTTGTCCTTTGTAACCGTGAGCTGGATATTGAAGTCCAGACCGTGTTTCCTGAGCGCGTCAATACCAGAGTCAGCCCTCTCCCATGCGCCCGGAACCCCCCTGAAACCGTCGTGAAAGCCCGGGCTTCTCGAATCAAGACTTATTCCCGCGCCCTTTACGCCGCTTTTCACCATCCTGCCGGCAATATCGTCATTCAGCAGCATGCCGTTGGTTCCTATGACGACCGTAATTCCCTTGCCGGACGCATACTCGCTGAGAGGGAGACAATCTTCTCTCATAAGAGGCTCGCCGCCCGTAAGTATGAGCATGGACTGGGGATTGAGGCAGGCTATTTCATCCACGACCTTCCGCGCGTCATCGTGAGACAACTCCGCGTTCCCCGCTAATTCAGAGGCATCGAGGTAGCAGTGTTTGCACTTCAGGTTGCACCTTTTTGTGATATTCCAGGATATGAGAAAGGGCGGAGGGGTTGCGGTCATTTTATGTGTTTGCCCATAACAACCGGCGGCGCCGGGTTAAAATTCCCCGCAGAAGGACGCGGGGAATTCGACAAGTAATGAATCTTAAAGATTGTAATTCGCTCGCTCTGCCCGCTATGCTTGTGAATTCGCGGCCTGCGGCGGGAGATAATCCCGTGAAGTGATGAGGACATTGCACCCTGCCTGTCTCAGACAGTTCTCGGTATTGCTGCCTATGTCAAGTTCATCGCAGCCGTGTATGCCAGTCCTGCCCATAACCAAGAGAGACGGCCTTGTCTCCGCTGCATGCTTTAATATCAGGTCAAAGGGCTTGCCCGCAAGCAGGGTAGTCTCTATATCAAGACCGTCATCCTTTGCCAGAACCTTCGCAATATCAAGGTAGCCCTGGTATATCCTTGCAAGACCGTTGTCTATAATCTCGCCGTGGAGGATTTCCTGCTCTTTGAATCTGAACATCTTCCCTGCTTCCTCGGAGAGTATGCCGGCTATATTCTTGAATGCCGCGTAATGAAAGTAAGGGTCATAGACTGAAACCGCCTCGACCCCAGCGCCGTAAGCCCTGGCGAGCCCCACGGCTAATTTGAGCCCTGCAAATGAATTCGGGCTGCCGTCCACGGCCACGAGTATCTTGCCGGCGATTGCCCGGTCTTCCTTGACGGCTAATATGTCCGTCCTTGTCCTCCGTGCAACCCTCTCGCACACGCTCCCTATTTGGCTCGCCCCGGTTGTGCCCAGACCGAGCGCGCCCATAATCACCAGGTCATAGCCGTTGTCACTAAGTTCCTTCACTATTTCGAGATAGTTCTTGCCCTCCATGGTCTTTCCTGAGCACTTAACCGCGGCCGTCCCGCACTTGTCCTCGAATACGGTTATGTACGAGTCGGCTATAATCCTGAGGCCCTTTGTGATAAGGCTTGAGTGTATGCTCCTCTGTTTTTGCAGCTCGTCTTCCATCTGGTATCTGGCTGGGAGGGTTACCTCCATCTGCCTGAAACGGCTTTCATGGAGGAGGGCGGCGTAGACATGGCAACCCGTCAGCCGGGCCGCGAATTTCCCGCCGAGCTGAACGGCGATGTCCGCGCCCCAGTTGGACTGGTTTGAATTGTCGAGACAAACAAGGATGTTTTTATACATAATCGCACAGGGCTTACTCGGCCGGAACAGCCGATATCAAACAGTATATCATTTACCCTTACCCTTTGAAAACTGTTTTGCGTAAGCAATGGCAAGCCAGATGGCGCGCGGCGGGTTCTGCTCCAGCCAGCCCATCATCGGGGTTTTGGGGATTCCGTTTGCAACGCTGTCAAACCAGTCTGCGTCTGTCCAGTCCTTTAGCTTCTTCCCTTCCTTGCCCGGCCTCTTGGTTATGGAATTTGGGTCTCTTAAGTCCCTCGCGCCCTGCATTATGGGTATGCCGTCCTTGCCGTGGCAGACCGTGCAATTAAGCCCTGGATAGAGATTGCCCTCAAAGGTCTCCTTTCCCAAGGCGAGCATCTCAGGGTCCTCATCCCACCTTACCATGGGCCCAACGTCCTCCTTGCCTCTTACCGGCATGTTTTCCTTGCTCCATCCGGTCTTCAGAAACGCCAATAATGCCCCCATCTCGTCCTCGGAGATTTCCTCTCCGAAATAGGTCGGCATCGCGGTCTTTGACTTCTGGTCATCAAACCCCTTGGCCACGTCCTTCCTCGGGTTAACTATGGCCTCTTTGAGCAATTTCTCGTCATCGAGTCCTATCTGCACGAGGTCGAAGTGCGGCCCCCTCATCGAGGTGCCGGTGGCTTTGAATTTATGACAGTTGGCGCACTTGTTCTTATTGAAGACCGCTTCGCCCGCTTTGACGACCTCAGGCCCGCTGAGCGTGGCGAGTCTTACCGGAGGTTTTCTAATCTCAGCTATTTCAATCTCAGGATTAAATTGCGGGAGGAAGGCGGTAACGCCGGTATAGAGGCCGGAGAACAGGGCAAAGGTTGCTATAAGATAGACAAAGGCCCGCCACCCCGTAAGCTGTTTCATGGCCGGAAGGTCTATTATGACATAAAAGAGAAAACAGGCGAAGGCATAGACATTGAATATTACTATGAATAACGGCGGAAACCCGGCCTTGTTCGTAATTGCCGTCAGGATAACGGCGCCGATGACATATACTATGGATTTTTTAATAAATTTGTTCTTAATGAGAGAACTTATCTGCATCAGTCTGCTCCAGAGTTCTTTGTCAACGCCGCCGCTGACTTGGGAAGTTTAAGCTGCATCCATATGATAAAGCACAGGGCAGCGAAGAATATCAAGGTAACCGATGTGACCATAATGCCGGTATGTTGAAGGGTCGGGGTATGTGCGTCCGGCGTCATGTCCTTGAAGACCCGGTAGACATGGTAATTCTTTCTGGCTAATTCCCTAATGGCTCCCATAAGCCCCATCAGCCATGTGGATGAAAAGGCGAGGAATATCAGCGTGAACTGTGAAACAGGATTGATTTTGCCGTATTCTATGGTCCCCTTTTTAACGGCGATACGGTAAAGGATGAAATTCAGCAAGGTCAGGAATATCAACAAGGTGGCGGCAGTGTTTTTGGCCTTCATAAGCGCCATAAAGGCCAGCGCCCCAGGCAGCTCTGTCGAGGCGAGATAGGCGTCCTTTGTCATGGCG
>CAYIRV010000157.1:0-3365 GCA_964365865.1 uncultured Thermodesulfobacteriota bacterium
ATATGATTCCCATACTGAAAACGTAGCTATCGAATCCAGATTACTCTTTACAACAGGCGCCTCCGTAAGATAGCCTTGCAGTTCAGCATATAATGGTCTTACTTTATTTTTCACAATTATCTCCATAGTTGGGTAGGTTGGTTAGCTTCGCTAACCCGACCATTATTCTGCCGTAAAAACCCCGTCCCTCTAACCCCTCCACCTCTTGAGCTTCGGGATGAAGTTACGCATGGCCTCTTTCGCCTGTTCCTCGGGCGCGATATTCATCTGGGCCATGAAGTTAGCGACCTTGTTTATCATCTCTTCCATCGTGATATTAGGTTCAGTGAATCTGCCTGACTTGAAGCAGAAATGGCAGTAGTCCTCGCTCCTGCTTTTGTTCATGTTGGTTCCGAAGTCTTCGGGTTTTTCGAGCGGCATACCGCAGCTCTGGCAAAACGATACTTCGGGAATAACGTTATTCATGGTTTAACCTCCTTGATGCCGGTTGCTTAATAAAATAGGGAATAATCCCCCTGAATCCCCCTTTTATAAAGGGGGAGGATGAGGAAGGGAGCATTAGCCCCACCATGTATCCCCTCACCTTAATCCTCTCCCACAAGGGGAGAGGAGACAACAGAAAATGGCATTATCCGTATTCACCCTCTCCCCCTGCGGGAGAGGGGAGGGTGAGGGGGTGATTATAGTGGCTGAAATGAATGTTCCTCCTTTTCTAAAGGAGGGTAATGGTGGATGTTTACTCGTCCTTGTTCTCCTCAAAGAGCCTGTTCATGTCATCTACAGAGGACATGAAGGATTTGAATACTTGAGGGTCAAAGCTTTCCTTTGTTTCCTCTATCATCCGCAGGGCGGTTCTGTGGTTCAGTGCGTTCTTGTAAGGCCGTTTTGTCCTAAGGGCGTCGTAGATGTCAACTATGTGCACAATCCTTCCGGATATGGGGGCGGCCTCGGCCTTAAGCCCCTTGGGGTAACCCTTGCCGTCCCATGTCTCGTGGTGGGTGAGGGCGATTTCGCACGCTGACATGAGGATTTCGGATTCCGAACCCTTCAATATGTCGGCGCCGATTAAGGTGTGTCTTTTCATTATGTCGGACTCTTCTTTCGTGTGGCGTCCGTTTTTCAGGAGTATCGCGTCCGGTATGCCGATCTTGCCTATGTCGTGCATGGGGCTTGCGAAGAATATGGCCTCGACATCTGGCTCGCTGAGCCTCAGGTTGCGGGCGAGGAGCTGAGAATACAGGCTGATTCTCCTTATATGGCCGCCGGTCTCCTTGTCTCTGTATTCAGCCGCGAGCGTTAGCCTGTAGACCGTTTGGATGTAGGCGCGCCGGATTTTTTCAAATGCCTCTTTTAGCTGCACGGCCTTGCTTTCCACCTCGTCTTCGAGCATCCTGCCGTGCGCGAGGAGATAATCGCCGTATCGTTTTACCTTAAGGATGTTAGCAATCCTCAGCCTGATTTCCACATCGTCAACCGGCTTTGTGAGAAATTCGTCAGCCCCGCACTCAAGGCCATTGACCCTCGCGGCCATGTCCGTAAGGGTCGTTACGATGATTACGGGGATGCGCGAGGTAAGGGGGTCTGCCTTGAACCTCCTCGTAACCTCAAAGCCGTCCATGCCCGGCATTACCACATCCGTAAGTATTATGTCCGGATGATAGTCGCGCGCCTTTTCGAGCGCCTCAAGCCCGCTGTCCACGGCGAGGCAGTCGTGGCCGCACCCTGCTATCAGGTCTTTGAACCTTTCGAGGAAGAACCTGTCGTCGTCGGCAACGAGTATGCGGGCCTTTTTCCGGAACAGGCTTAATGGAAGTGGTTGTTCAAGCCTCGACTTTTTCTCGCTCATGCGGTCAGCCGCCTTTCAAAGTCCGTGCGTGACTAAAGTAACGGCGAGGTTTTGTTTTCTGTGGTAAAAAAGGCCTGAATTGACTTGACAGCATGCAGTCATTCTACTATTATGATTGAAGATTTTAAAGAGGAAAAACGGTTAAGGGGAAAAAGCCTGTTGGAAGAAAACCTCTCCAGCAAAGACGGCAAAACACATCTGAGGCCGGTCATCATAGCCGCGCTCGTGGCAATCTCTCTGGTCTTCTCAGTCTTCTTTCTCGTAAGTCCTGACGCCGCAATAGATAAAACGCCAAAAGACCATCCGGAGATAGACGGCTCGCATCAGGCGCGCCCCGAGCCTGCCCCTGTCCAGAAGACCGTAAGGTATGACTTCAGGCTCTCTCAGTCCGACACATTCTACAGCGTCATGTCCGTGTTCAACATGTCCGCGCCTGAGATAGAGGCCGCGGCCAAGGCCGCGCTCCCGGTTTTTGACCTCCGCAGGCTCAAACACGACACGGTCTTGAGGATATTCGCAACAGGCGACGACATCGAGCGCATCGAGTATCCGTTCAGCGAATATGAATCCCTGATTGTCAGGAAAAACCATTCGACAGGCTCTTTCGATGCCCATAAGGAGGAGTTTACCAAAGAGGTAAAGCTCCAGAGGGCGTCAGGCGTGATTGAAAGCTCGCTTTACGAGGACGGCATAAAGGCCGGGCTCGACCCGCAGGCCATAATGAACATGACCGACATATTCGCATGGGATGTTGACTTCAGCTCAGAGATACAGAAGGGCGATTCGTTCCTCATGCTTTTCGAGGAGCTGCATGTGAACGGAAGGCCGGTGAAGACAGGCAGGATACTCGGGGCAGAGATGACGAACGCCGGGAAGAAATACGTCGCCGTCTATTACGAGGACGCTCGCGGCAAGGGCGGCTATTATGACAGCGCCGGCGGGTCAATGGAAAGGACGCTCCTTAAGTCGCCCCTGAGGTTCCGCCGCATAACGAGTTATTTCAGCCGCAAAAGGTTTCATCCCATACACAAACGTTACAGGCCGCATCACGGCATTGACTACGCCGCGCCCACCGGAACCCCTGTTGAGGCCGCAGGCTCAGGAAGGGTTGTGCACGCGGGCTGGAAGGGCGGGTACGGCAACTTCGTGGAACTCAGGCATTCAAACGGATATGTTACAGGCTACGGCCATCTTTCAAGAATAGGGAAGGGTATAAGGACAGGGGCGAATATCGAGCAGGGTTCAATCGTGGGCTATGTGGGCTCAACCGGGATTTCAACAGGGCCGCACCTGCACTACGAGGTCAAAAGGCACGGTTCGCTCATAAACCCGCTCAGCATCAAGCCCACGCCGAATAAGGCGATAGCCAAAGGTGAGATGAACAGGTTCGCTTCGGTCAGGGACGATATTTTAAAGACGCTTTCCAACGATATGCCTGCGCCTATGTTTGCAAAGAACGCGCCCTAACGCGGAGATCGGGGAAAAGAGCGATTTTTAGAAGCACCCTTAAGCCGTTTAC
>CAYIRV010000157.1:3375-4558 GCA_964365865.1 uncultured Thermodesulfobacteriota bacterium
ATAAGGCGATAGCCAAGGGCGAGATGAATAGGTTCGCTTCGGTCAGGAACGATATATTGAAGTCGCTTTCCATTGGCGTGCCTGCGCCTATGTTTGCAAAGAACGCAGAGGCCGAGCCGATTGCAAAAAGATAAGGGTTTATTTCACAATGCCCCATCTCCATCTCAGCATCCCGCCCTTCACATTATAGACCGATGGATAGCCGTTTTTAACGAGTATGTCCCCGAGCTCAACGCCCATCGGGCCGCTGTGGCATACGAACACTATCGTGTCCTTTGACGAAAGCTCTTTCAAAATCCTCGGCTTCGCGTAGTCGTAAGGGATGTTGATTGCGCCCTGTATGTGTCCCCTTGCGTATAGCTCAGGTTCCCGCACATCAACTATCACGAGCTTGTCCCCTTTTTTCATCATTTCCGATAACTCTTGGCCTGTGATGTTCTGAAGGCCGGCTGAATAGGCAACGCCTGCAAACGATAGGAACAGCGCAAGCAAAACGCCGGCTGTTAAGACAGTCTTTTTCATGGTAAAATACCTCCCGGAATATTCGTGATATGAAGAAGATAACAAAAGAACAGGGCGCGGTCAACAAGCATAGCGAGCAAAGCGAGCGAATGGACAGGTTCATAGGGTTTTCATCCCGCTGTTTCGCCATAGGGGAAATCCATGCCGCAGGCGACAGGCGCGGCATAACAGACATATCAATAGGCGGCAGTAAGCAAGGCTTTTTGAGGCAGCTGAGGGAGAGGCACGGCCACAAGGCGATTATCGAGGGCGCTGATTACAGGGCTGTATTCAAGACGCTCGACGAATACTTCAAGGGAAAAAGGACGCGGTTCGGTCTAAAGGTCAACCTCATAGGCCGGCCTTTTGATGTGTCAATATGGAAGGCGCTTATTAAAATCCCATACGGCCGAACCGTGAGTTATGAAGAGCTTGCCCTCATGGCCGGACACACCGGGGCGCAAAGGGCCGCTGGCTCTGCCTGCGGCAGAAACCCTGTGCCCATAATAGTCCCGTGCCACAGGGTCATAAGAAAGGATAAGGGATTGGGCGGATACACCGGAGGGCTTGAAATCAAAAAAGCGCTCCTCGAAATAGAGGGGTTCATGTAGATTGCGCCAAAACGGCGCGTCAGAACAAAGCAGACCAAGGCGCGACGAAAGCGAGGAGTGAGGCGTATTTT
>CAYIRV010000158.1:0-4536 GCA_964365865.1 uncultured Thermodesulfobacteriota bacterium
ATCCATTTAGCAATATCTTCATTCCTAAATCTCCAATTAGAGTTCCATCTAAACCCCGGCAATTTTCTCTGATCAAGTCGGTTAGATGGTACTCTCAGTCACATTGAGGTATTTGGCCAAGTCTTGATTTGTCAGAGTGGACCCCGTGAACAAGTCCGTTTTCACCACATGTAACCAATGCAAAGTTCTTGCATTATATCCATAGTTCTTCGAAAATGTTAAAGGAAAAATGGCCGAGCAAAAAATGACTGTTTGATATGACATGTTACCACTAAGTTCCTTGCGTGGGCTATTAAGCTCAGACATTACTACTTTCTCCTTCATGGCTGTTTGCTCGGCCCATGTGCACGAGTGCCGGGATAAAAACGCGGGGCTCCTTTTACGCCGAGGCCATAAGGGGATGGTCTATCAAGAGTCTGCCTTTTTCTGTGCCCAAATTGTGCCCGTGAGCCTTTTATTTGGCATGACTCCACCTGAGATTGGCTGACCTTGCAGATTGAAGGCAACTCATGGTAGGATAAGCATTATTCAGAAATAACGAGGGATTAAAGGCAAGAGTAATAAAGGGCTGAAAGGACTCAAAATCCCGTGGAAGGGAACTTCCGTGCGGGTTCGACCCCCGCCTCCGGCACCAAAAATATTCACCCATGCTCCTATATCTCGTCCGGCACGCTGAGGCCAAGAAAGAAGATGAAGACCCTGAAAGGGGGCTTACGCTCAAGGGCCTGAGCGACATTGAGAAGGCAGGCCAAGAGGCCGCGAAGCGCAATGCCAGCGTCCGCGTCATCCTCCATAGCTCCAAGAAAAGGGCCAGAGAGACCGCGGAGGTCCTCGCCCGGCGCCTTAACCCGGACATCATAGCCGAGACTGACGGCCTCAATCCGCTCAATGACCCGAAAATCTGGTTCGAGCGCCTTTCAATCGCTGGAGACGACATGATGCTCGTTGGCCACATGCCGCACCTCTCCATACTCGCCTCGCTTCTCCTCTCCGGCGACGCGGAAAAAGCCGTGATTGATTTTAAGACAGCGGGCATCGTGTGTTTCAAAAAGCTCGGCACAGGCGCATGGGCCGTTGTGTGGACGACAATGCCGCAAGCCTCCCCCTCCCAGAACCCATCCCGCGCTTGACAGCGGCCGAAAGCCGTGCTAAATTAATTCAAGAGTTAACAAATTACGAAACTGCTTAACTCTTGGCTATCGCATATGACAAAAGAGTCCGCCAAGAAGATATACGAAATCCACGCCTCTATCTGCCAGTGTCTCGCCAACCCCAAGAGGCTGGAGGTCATAAACACCTTGAAGGACGGCGAGCTTCCGGCAACCGAGATAGCGGGGAGGCTCGGCATCGGCAAGGCGAACCTGTCCCAGCACCTCTCCATCATGCGCGAAAAGGGCATCCTGAAATCCAGAAGGCACGGCGTGAACATCTACTACTCGCTCGCAAACCCCAAGGTTAAAAAGGCCTGCGACCTCATGAGGGAGGTGCTCTTCGAGCACCTCCGCGAGCAGGGGCTTTTAAGAAAAAAAATGCTCCGGTAACATTCCTTTTCAAGGAGGACCCATGAATAAGACGGTCTTAAGTATCTCAGCCGCGCTCATATGCGCCTTCCTCGCCATTAGCGCCGTGTCGTATGCCTCGCCGGCCGAAGACGCGGTAAAAAAATCCCAGCAGGCATTCCTCTATGCAGGCCCTGACATGAAGGCGCGCGTCCTCATGCGGCTCATTTCAAAGGACGGCGGGGTGAGGGTCAGGGAACTCACCATGCTGAGGAAAAATACCGGGGCCGCCGGAGAGCAAAAATACTACATATACTTCCACAAGCCCGCGGATGTGAGAAGCATGACATTCATGGTCTGGAAATACGCGGGAAAGGACGACGACAGGTGGCTCTTCATACCAGCCGTCAACATGGTCAGAAGGATCGCCGCATCGGATAGGAGGTCGAGTTTCGTAGGCTCTGACTTCTCATACGAGGATGTCTCAGGCAGGGACATCGGGGACGATTCGCACGAGCTTGTAAGGGAGGAAAGCGTATCCGGCAGGGACTGCCTTGTGGTCAAGAGCGCGCCGATTGACTTGTCAGGAGGCGGCTTCTCCTATAGGCTCTCATGGATAGACAAGGAGAGGATGCTCCCGCTCAAGGAGGAATACTACGGGGCCGACAACGCCGTGAAAAGGGCCTTCACAGCCGACGAGGTGAAGGAGGTAGCCGGCCTCTGGACGGTCATGAAAAGGACGATGAGAAACCTCGAAACAGGCCACTCGACAGAGGTGGTCTTTGAGAAAATAGAATACGGCATCGGGCTCGATGACGGTCTCTTTACGGAAAGGGCATTGAAAAACCCGCCTAAAAAACTCATCGAGTAAACCTAATGTCATGGGACACGCGGAAATGCGCCTGAATTTTTTCCATCTTTCAGCGGCCTTTGTTTTAGCCGCCCTTTTCTTGTTTGCCGGAGCCTCCAGCGGAGCGGATGTCCACGGATTCGTCCAGACCAACTACTCTCTAAGGACAACCGGAGACAAGCCGCCCTCTCAGGCATTAGGGGATTATCTGATTGCCGAGCAAAGGCTTGAGCTTGAGGCATCGGAAACCGCATCAAGAGGCGCCTCGTTTTTTATAAAGGCCGACTTCTTCCATGACGGCATATCCGGCATGAGCGATACGGAGCTTAGGGAGGCATACATCGGATACACCACAGGCGCCATTGACCTGAGAATCGGAAGGCAAATCATAACCTGGGGCACAGGGGACATGCTTTTCATAAACGACACATCCCCGAAGGACTACGGCGCGTTCTATTCAGGCAGGCCGCTTGAATACCTGAAAGGCCCGACAGACTCCCTCAAGCTCGACATAACCGGGGCCTTGTCAACAGAACTTGTCATAACCCCTTCATTCGAGCCGAACAGGCTGCCTGACGGGACGCGCTTTTACATCCTCGACCCTTTTTCAAGCGTGAACGCGAAAACCATTGAAGAACCGTCAATGCGGCCGGAAAATACCGAGGTATCATTAAGGCTCTACAGGTATTTCGGCTCAACCGATGTGTCGCTCTACGCGCACAGGGGATTTTCGAGGATGCCCGGCGCGCGGCCTGACAGCATGACAGCGCCTTCAGCCGTCACATACTTTTATCCTGAGCTTTCCGTGTACGGACTCAGCGCAACGGCCTCGGTCTTGGGCGGCGTGGGCAGCGTCGAGGCAGGATACTATGACTCGCGCGAGGATAAGGACGGAAGAGACCCGTCAATTGAAAACTCCAAGATTAAATTCCTCGCGGGATACAAAAGGGAGCTTGGAAAAGAGCTCTCCGCCGGGGTTCAATACTATATGGAGGCGATGGAGAACTACGGCGCCTATGAAAAAGCCCTCACCCTCGGCATACCCAAGGAAAAAAGGCGGCGGGACTACGCGGCGCTCAGGCTGACAAAGATGCTCATGTACCAATCCCTGAGGCTTTCTCTCTTTGCGATATATTCACCGTCTGACAAGGACTATCTCGTAAACCCGGAGGCATCCTACAAACTCACTGACGAGCTCGCCTTCACGCTCGGAAGCAGCATCTTCGGCGGCGAGTCATCAGCTACGCCCTTCGGAAGCCTCGGCAAAAACGACAACATCTACGCGAACCTCAGATACCAATTTTAGGGGATTTTAAAAATGAGAAGATTTTCACTCGTTGAATTTTCCGTAAAAAGGCCTTGGGCGGGCATGGCCGCAGTCGCGCTGTTGACTCTCGCCTTCGCCGCTCAGTTCCCCGCCATACGGATTGACACCAACCCTAAGAACATGCTCCCTGAGACATCCGAGGTGCGGCTCTGGATAGGCGAGGTTGAAAAGACCTTTGGCCTGTACGAGGACATGCTCGCTTTAGGCATTAGGAATGAAAACGGGATAGTCAACCCCGGCACCCTTGAAAAGATAGAACGGATTACCGGGGAGATACTTAAGATTAAAGGCGTTAGCGCGCGAGATGTAACCGGCCTTACGACCATTGACAATGTTACTGCCGAGGGCGAAACATTAAGGGTAAGCCCCCTCATGCCGTCTCTGCCGAAGACAGAGACGGAGATTGAAAATATCAGGAAGACGCTCTTTGGAAACCCGCTGTTCCTCGACCGCATAATCTCGAAAGACGGCCGCATGACGGCCGTCTACATACCGCTCGAAAAGGGCGCTAATGCAAAGGCCATTGCAGACAGCATAAGGGCGATAGCAGCAAAGGAACAGGGCAACGAGGAATACTACATAGCCGGAGACCCTGTGGCGCGGGACACCTTCGGAAGCGAGATGTTCAAGCTCATGGGACTCTTCTCCCCGGCCTCCGGCATCATAATGTTCATAGTTGTCTATATCATGTTCAGGAGCGTTCCCCTTGCCATGTGCATGATGGGCGCGGCCATGATAAGCATCGTCTGGAGCATGGGGCTTCTCATCGGACTCGGATTCCCGGTGCACATCATGAGCTCCATGGCCCCGGTCTTTCTCATGGCCATAGCCACGGACAGCATCCACATATTCAACGAGTT
>CAYIRV010000159.1:0-4495 GCA_964365865.1 uncultured Thermodesulfobacteriota bacterium
TACAATGGGCATGAACGCGCCCAAGTTCGTGAAAAGATATTTGAACCTCGCGCCTCTGATACTAAAGGCGACAAAGGCTTACAAGAAAGATGTGGAGGCCGGCAGATTCCCTTCTAAAAGACATTCTTTTTGAAGAGGGCGCGGCTTGGGTATGCGGGTCATAAAGGGCATAGATGAGATGAAGGGGTTTTCGTCAGCCCTGACTGCCGAAGGCAAGTCCGTTGTGCTCGTGCCCACAATGGGGTGTCTCCACCAAGGGCACTTGGAGCTTTTAAAAAAAGGCAGAGGCCTTGGGCATTCGCTCGTCATGAGCATATTCGTAAATCCCCTTCAGTTCGGCCCAAAGGAGGACTACAAGGCTTATCCGAGGGACATGGAAAGGGATTTGAAGATTGCCGGAGATGCCGGCGTTGATGTGGTATTCGCGCCTGAAAGCAGTGAAATCTATTCTGAAGGCCCTGATACACATGCCACATTCGTGGATGTGGAAGGTCTTTCAAGGAGCCTTTGCGGGGTTTCAAGGCCCGGGCACTTCAGGGGCGTTGCCACCGTTGTCCTCAAGCTCTTCAATATCGTAAGGCCCCAAAAGGCCGTATTCGGCAAAAAGGACTTTCAGCAGTTCCTCATCATACGGAAGATGGTCAGGGACTTAAACCTCGACATCGAAATCGTCCCTGTTGAGACCATCCGGGAACCGGACGGCCTTGCGATGAGTTCGAGAAACACCTATCTGAACCCTGTTGAGAGAAAGGCCGCCGCGGCCATACCGGCGTCTCTCAGGGCAGCGAAGGACGCTTACTCACAAGGGGAAAGAAACCCCGCGGCCATTATGGGAGATATGAAAAAAATCATAGAGAATGAAGGCCGCGCCGTGATAGAATATATAACGGTCTGCGACCCCCTTACCCTTAAGGCTCTAAGCCGCATAGGCCAGGGCGCGCTTGTAGCAGTGGCCGTAAGGCTCGGCTCGGCCCGGCTCATAGACAATATCTTACTTCAGGAGGAATAGTTCAAAGATGCAGCGCGTAATGCTCAAGAGCAAGCTCCATAGGGCTACTGTAACGGATTCGAACCTCGAATACGAAGGCTCAGTGGCCATTGACGAATCCCTCATGGAGGCGGCCTGCATATATCCGTTCGAGCAGGTGCAGATATACAACATAACAAACGGCGAGAGGCTCACCACATACGCAATAAAGGCTGAAAAGGGGAGCGGCGCCATATCCATAAACGGGGCAGCGGCTCATCTGGCGAGAAAGGGCGACATCGTCATCATCGCGAGCTACGTCTCTGCTGACGAGGCTGAGGCCGAGCGATGGAGCCCTGTGCTCGTGTATGTTGATTCGGCAAACTCGATAAGGAAGGTAAGCGGCCAGACCTCAGGGTGCTTATGAGCCGCATTAAAAAATACTTCATAACAGGGCTCCTCGTGGTGGTGCCCCTGTACATGTCGGTCTATGTGCTCTCGCTTATAGTAAGGTTCATGGACGGCATTTTCAACATCCTTCCGCAGGCAATACAGCCGGATACCCTCCTCCCTTTCCGCATTCCGGGCATCGGAATCATCTTTACGGCGCTCATTATACTTATAGCCGGCATACTCACCCAGAACCTCTTAGGCAGGAAACTCATTCAATTGGGCGAGTCGCTGTTTGCGCGGGTGCCGATATTCAGGCTCATATACAACGCCACAAAACAGCTCATGGAGACATTCTTCAACAAGGAGCATCAGGGGTTCAGGAAGGTGCTCCTTGTAGAGTTTCCGAGAAAGGGCGTTTATTCCATAGGGTTTATGACAGGCACGCCCGGAGGGGAGATAAAGGGCAATGCCCAGTTAGGGGCCATAAGCGTTTTTATCCCGACGACGCCGAATCCAACGACAGGGTTCTACATAATAGTGCCGGAGTCAGAGGTCGTGATATTAGAGATGAAGGTGGAGGACGCCTTCAAGATAATCATGACAGGCGGGCTTATAACCCCTCCTGACGCCAGGCAAACGGCCGCCGGACAGCAATATTCCGGCGAGGTTAAAAACAAGAGCATCCCGCTCCATCCTGATGTGTCTCAATCACTCGAAAAAAGCCTGCCCCCGCAGGTAGTAAGCCGGGGGGGTAAGGCGGAATAATGGCAAAATGCCCGGACAACCGCCCGTATTCAGGTGGCATTGACGAACTTTGTATAAACACGATACGGTTTCTCGCCGTGGACGCGGTTGAGAAGGCGTCATCAGGGCATCCGGGCATGCCTATGGGCGATGCGCCAATGGCTTATGTGCTCTGGAGGCATTTTCTCAGGCACAGCCCTAAAAACCCCAAGTGGCCCGGAAGAGACCGTTTTGTGCTCTCCGCTGGCCACGGCTCTATGCTCCTGTATTCCCTGCTTCACCTTACGGGATACGACCTGTCTCTCGATGATTTGAAAAAGTTCAGGCAGTGGGGCAGCAAGACCCCCGGACACCCTGAATACGAACCTGAGCGCGGCATAGAGACGACTACAGGCCCGCTCGGGCAGGGCTTTGCCAACGGCGTCGGCATGGCCATAGCAGAGCGGTATCTCGCGGAACGCTACAACAGGCCGGGGTATCGGCTTTTCGATTATAAGGTTTACGCCATTACGAGCGACGGGGACATAATGGAGGGAGTAACAAGCGAGGCCGCATCCATCGCCGGACACCTTAAACTCGGGAACCTCGTTTATCTTTATTCGGACAACAGCATAACCATCGAAGGCCCCACTGGACTTTCATTCTCAGAGGATGTGGCGCTTAAGTTTCAGGCAATGGGCTGGCATGTGGAGAAGGCCGGCGGATACGACCTTGAAGGGCTGAATAAGGCCATAGGCAGGGCAAAGGCAGAGACTGCAAGGCCGTCCCTCGTCATAGTGAAGACGCGCATAGGCTACGGAAGCCCTGGGAAAGAGGACAGCGCCGAGGCGCACGGCGCTCCTCTCGGTAGTGTTGAGGCAAGGCTTACAAAAGAAAAACTCGGCTGGCCGCTTGAGCATGAGTTCTTCATACCGGACGAGGCGCTTAAGGAATTCAGGAAGGCTGTGCCCGAAGGGGAAAGTATCGAGAGGCAGTGGGACGCGCTTTTTGAGAAATACGGCAAGGAATACCCTGAACTCGCAAAAGAGCTCAAAGACCTCATCGAAGGAAGGTTCCCGTCATCGTGGGAGGACGACATCCCTGTGTTTGAGCCAAAGGACGGCCCTATGGCCACAAGAAGCGCCTCCGGCAAGGTCATTAACGCCATATCCAAGAACGCGCCTTTTCTTATAGGAGGCTCGGCAGACCTTGCCCCGTCAACGAATACGCACCTTAACGGGTTCGGCGATTTTTCCCCTGATTCAGTTGGAAGGAACCTCCATTTCGGGGTGCGTGAGCACGCAATGGGCTCAATCCTTAACGGCATGGCCTTAAGCCGCATGCTTATCCCGTATGGCGCGACATTCCTCGTGTTCTACGACTACATGAGGCCCCCTGTGAGACTTGCGGCCCTTATGAGGCTCAAGGTCGTTTATGTCTTTACGCACGACTCAATCGGTCTCGGCGAGGACGGCCCGACACATCAGCCTGTTGAGCAGCTTGCGGGTCTCAGGTCGGTCCCTAACCTGACGGTAATAAGGCCGGCTGACGCGAATGAGACCGCGGAGGCGTGGAGGGTGGCGCTCCGGGAAACCGCGGGCCCGGTTGCCCTTGTGCTTACGAGGCAGGCGCTTCCGGTTATAGACAGAGAGAGATATAAGGCCCCGGCCGAGGGCCTTAAAAAAGGCGCCTATGTGCTCGCTGACCCGGCTGAGGGCGAGCCTGAAATCATATTCATCGCAACAGGCTCAGAGGTGCATCTTGCGCTTGGGGCCTATGAAGAGCTATGCAAGAGGGGCGTAAAGGCCCGCGTGGTGAGTATGCCGAGCTGGGAGCTTTTTGAAAGGCAGTCTGAAGAATACAGGAAAGAGGTTTTCCCCCGGCGCATAAAGGCGAGGGTCTCCATAGAGGCAGGCTCAAGCATGGGCTGGCACAAATACACTGGCACTGACGGCGCGGTCATATCCGTTGACAGGTTTGGCGCATCAGCCCCTTACAAGACGATTTTTGAAAAATTCGGCTTTACCGTTGAAGAGGCCGTAAACCGCGCTTTGGGACTTTTGGAAAAGTCAAAGGCCGTATGATTAATGGATAGGGGGTAGCGGTTACTATCCCCTATCCATTAACCACTAATCCCTCATGACAGTCCTCGTTAACCCGTTTATCGAGCTTCAGAAAACCGGCCGGTCAATATGGTATGACGGCCTGACCCGGCGGCTTTTGACCTCCCATTGGCTTAAAAACGCGCTCAATGAATATGCCGTAACCGGCGCGGCATTCAACCCCGATGTGTTCGAGAAGGCGCTGTCAGGGGGCGCTGAATACGACCATGAGATTTTTTGGCTTCTGCGAAGGCCTTCCGCCGCCCTGCCGTCCGCCCGCGCCAGCACGGCCAGGAAGAGATAGTGGTCA
>CAYIRV010000160.1:0-4470 GCA_964365865.1 uncultured Thermodesulfobacteriota bacterium
GAGCACTGGACTGTGGCTCCAGGGGCTGGGGGTTCAAATCCCCTCGTCCACCCCAGATTTTTTAAACCATTTTAACAACCCCGGTCATAATCATCAACAACAGCTCAAAACCTTTTTGCAAAACCTCTTTTTTCAATGTATAATTCATACGAATTTTCAAAAAAGGAGGATATATGGACCCAGTGCATTTCACAGGCGCGGAAGTCATAGAGATGGCCGTCAAAATAGAAGAAAACGGCATGAGGTTTTACACGGATGCGTCGAAGGCCGCAAAGACCGAGGCCGTCAAGGGGCTTTTTAAGATCCTCGCCGAGGAAGAGGGGAAACACATAAAGGTCTTCATGGGTTTCAAGAAGTCGCTGGCCCCTGACTCCACCGCGGAAGGCTTTGACCCGTATATGACCGAGGCGTCGCTGTATCTCAGGGCCATAGCCGACACCGAGGTATTCAAAAAACCCGGGGCCGGAAAGGCATTCGCAACGAATGTAAAGGACGAGACCACGGCCGTGAGGTTCGCGATAACAATGGAGAAGGACTCGCTCCTGTTTTACTACGAGCTTAAGAACATGATACGCGGCAAGGACAGGCCCATACTCGACGGCCTGATTGAACAGGAAAAGAAGCACCTTTTAAAACTCACGGACCTTGAGAGGACGATTAGCTGAAAACTCCACGGGAGAACCGAATGACACAGTATGTAAAAACCTACAAGTGCCCCACATGCGCCGGGCTTGCGAGCGGAAACGGACACCTCTGCCACCCGAGGCCGGACCTCCAGCCGTATCCGTGCGAGTTCTGCGGAAAAACCTTAAGCGACGCGCGCCATGTCTGCGCCGGGATGCTCGACAAGATAGAATACATTTGCAAAAGATGCGGCAGGCTCGCGATATACGACTCGCTCCTCTGCGAGCCTTCGCCCATAGACGGGGACTGAAGTCCCTTAAGCGCCATGTCGAAGCGAAAAAGCCGTCCTTCCAAAGACATGAAAACCAAGGCCCTCATCAAGAGGGCAAAGGCGCGCATTACCCCGGCCCTCGTGTTCCATACTAATATAGCCGCGAAAAAGGGGCGCGGCATATATGTGGAGGGCATTGACAAAAGGACATACATGGACTTCTCTTCAGGGCTTGCCACAGCCAACATCGGCCACTGCCCTCAAGATGTCATAGCGGCCGCAAAAAAACAACTTGACGCCTTCATCCACTCAGGCTCCATATTCTACTACGAATCAGAAATCGCCCTGGCCGAAAGGCTCGCCCGGATTACCCCTGCGGGCATTGACATGTTTTTCTTCTCAAACAGCGGGGCCGAGGCCGTCGAGGGCGCGCTCAAGCTCGCCAGATACGTTACCAACAGGCAGGGCATAATAGCGTTCACAGGAGGGTTCCACGGAAGGACATTAGGCGCCTTGTCGCTCACTGCCTCGACCGCGCGCTACAGGAAAAACTACCACCCGCTTCTGCCCTCGGTCTTCCACGCCCCATACCCGTACTGCTACAGGTGCCCCATGGGCAAAAGCAGGGACACATGCTCGCTCGACTGCTTTGAATACCTGAGACGCATGCTGAGGCACCAAATCGCGCCTGAAGAGGTCGCCTGCGCGGTCATCGAGCCTGTGCTCGGGGAGGGCGGCTATGTAGTCCCGCCCTCCGATTATCTCAAAAAACTCAGGGACCTGTGCACGAAGGAAGGCATACTACTGATAGCGGACGAGGGCCAGACCGGGTTCGGCAGGACGGGCAAATGGTTCGCCTGCGAACACTTCGGTTTAAGGCCGGATATAATAGCCGTTGGAAAGGGCATAGCGTCTGGACTTCCGCTCAGCGCCATAGGCGCATCTTCTGAGATAATGAAGAAATGGCCTGCCGGCGCGCACGGCACGACATTCGGCGGCAACCCGGTGTCATGCGCCGCGGCAATCGCCACCATTGACTCGATTGAGAAAAACAGGCTCCTTGAAAATGCCGTAAAGGCCGGGCGCTATGCCATGGAGCGGCTCCTCGCCATGAAAAACAAATACCCTTTGCTCATAGGCGATGTGCGCGGCCTCGGCCTCATGATAGGAATAGAAATCATCAACGAAGACAATAGCCCGTCAAAGGAGAGACTCAAGAAGATAATTGACAGGTGCCTTGAAAAAGGGCTTATCATAGTCGAGTGCGGGATTGACAAGAACATAGCACGGCTCATGCCGCCCCTGATAGTTACAGGGAAAGAGATGCAAAAGGCCCTCGACATATTCGAGGAAGCCCTTGCCTGACCGTGTGAACCCGCATCAGGGGAGATTACGCTGGCTGGCAGTGTTTTTAGCCTCCGTGGCCCTGCTCGCGCTGTCAGCGCGGCTCGACGGCCTTGCCGGAAATATCCCGCAGGCCGACATGCTCCGGGACATATCCCGTTTTTTGAGTCTCCTCGGAAACGGCCTCTTTCTCCTCCCCCTTGTCGCCGCCCTCTATATCGCTGGCCTTGCGCTTAAAAACGACAGGCTTAAGGATTCCGGAAAAAAAGGCGCGCTGTCCTTTATCATTGCCGGGATTATCGTCCAGATACTCAAGCTCTCGTTTGAAAGACCGCGGCCCGGCTACGGCGGGGCGTCAATCATAGGCCTTATCGAAAACAGCTCCCTGTTTGATTTCACCGGCAGGTTCAACTCATTCCCTTCAGGGCACACGGCTGTGAGCTTTGCGCTCGCGTATGTTCTCTCAAGGCATTACCGCCGGGCTTGGCCTGTGTTCTACGGCATAGCATCCCTTATAGCGCTGTCCCGCGTGTATCTCGGCTCCCACTACCCCACGGACATAGCCGCGGGGGCGCTTACAGGCATAGCCGCTGGATGGCTCGGCGTCTCTGCCGTAAACACACAGCGGCTGAAGGCCGCATTTTTCATACTCGTATTGGCGCTTACTTTTTTCAAGAGCGGCGGCCTCCTGCTATTCGATGTTGACGAGGCCGTGTTCTCGGAAGCGTCGAGGGAGATGGTTGAGACAGGAGACATCATAACCCCCTCATACAACTATGAGCCTCGGTTCGACAAGCCGATATTTTTTTACTGGACAACCGCGCTTTCCTACAAGCTCCTCGGCGTGAGCGAATTCAGCGCACGCCTCCCGTCCGGCGTGTTCGGGTTGGGCCTCGCGCTCATGACCTTCTATTTCATGAAACGGGTGAAGGGCGAACTGCCGGCGTATATCGCATCCCTCGTCCTGCTCCTGAACATTGAATACTTCATATACTCCCATTCAGCCGTAACAGACATGACGCTCGCCTTTTTCATAACAGCGGCCATTTTCTCTTTTTACCTGTCAACTATCGAGGATTCCCGCATATGGCCTTACGGCTTCTGGGCCTCGGCTGGATTCGCGGCCCTGACAAAAGGCGCTGTGGGCCTTCTTTTCCCCATAGCCATAGTCCTCTTGTATTCGTTCCTCTCCAAAGGCACGAGGGCAAACATCAAAAGGCTCTTAAGGCCCTGGCCTGTCCTTATATTTTTCATAATAGCCGTTCCGTGGTATGCGGCCGTGTCCTACATAAACGGCATGGAGTTCTTCAACGCCTTTGTCCTCAAGCACCACATCCAGAGGTTCTCATCAGTCATATCGAGCCACAGCGGCCCGGCCTATTACTACCTTCCGGTGCTCGCAATCGGGTTCTTCCCTTGGGCAGGACTCCTGCCGTGTGCCTTGAGGGGCGCATATCTTGAATGGAGGAACAGGGAGGCGGGGCTCCTGCTTCTCTCGTCAGTCTGGTTCTCTTTCATATTCCTGTTCTTCTCTGCTGCCTCGACAAAGCTCCCTAACTACATCTTCCCTGCCGTGCCCGGGGCCTCAATCATGGCCGGGCTTGTCCTGAGCGGCCTTTTTAAAGCAGAGCCTAAGACGCTATTCAGAAGCTCTGGCCCTTACATAATAGCGGCCTTGTCAATTGCGTTCGCCGTAGCGCTCATCCTGCTTCCAAGCCTCGATATGAAAATGGCTCTGCGGCTTGAGCCAACGCTTTTCTATACCCTTGCCGCGGCGTTTGCGCTCTCCGTTGCAGCGGCGCTCGTTGCCGTTAAAAGGCCTGTCGCCTCATTCGTTGCCTTGTGCGTCCTCACCATTTTCATCATAGGTTTTTTGAGGCTCAGGGTCCTGCCGCCAATCAACCTCTATATGCAGAAAGACCTGTATGCTTACTCGTCCTATGCGAAAAAGCTCGGCAGCGGCTTCACCTTCGCGGCATACGAACTGAACAGGCCAAGCCTCGCGTTCTATTCTCAGCGCAAGGTCGCAAGGCTCGAAAAATCCATTTCATGCGACATAAGGGAGCATTCAAAAAGCGGCAGCCTTCTCATTATCACGGAAAAGAAACGGCTTGGCGAGCTTGACGAATACGGATTTACGATAATTGACGAGCGGGGCGATTACGCGCTCCTCTCAAACCGAGAGGGGATGGCGCCGGTTGACTGACAGGCGCGCGGACAAGTTACCCCAC
>CAYIRV010000161.1:0-4470 GCA_964365865.1 uncultured Thermodesulfobacteriota bacterium
TAACAAATAAGCCGGGTTTTGGCAACAGGCAAATAACAGCCTTGTAGGGTGGGCACAGCCCACCATTTACAGGAGCGAGTAACTGAGATTTTGGTGGGCAATGCCCACCCTACAACTGAAAACCGCGGGAATGACGGCTGCCGGGGTTTCCCTCAAAATCTTTTAGCGGCTTGTTTGTTTGTAGTAGAACGGGAATGCGGTGCAGAGTTCCTTGACTTCGTTTTTGATCGAATTGAGCGCTGCTTCGTTGTCTTTGTTTTCAATGGCGCGGTCAATGAGGCCGGCTATGATTTTCATCTCGCCTTCCTTCATGCCTTTCGTGGTTACGGCAGGCACGCCTATCCGCACGCCGCTTGTGATAAACGGGCTTCTTGTCTCGAACGGTATGGTGTTCTTGTTTACGGTTATGCCCGCTTTTACGAGCGCCTCTTCCGCGTCTTTGCCGGTTATCTCTTTTTTCGTAAGGTCAACGAGCATCAGGTGGTTGTCAGTGCCGCCTGATATGAGGTCGAACCCGTTTTCCATGAGCGCGTTTGCGAGGGCCTTGGCGTTTTTGAGGATTTGCCTCTGATATTCCACGAATGTGGGCTGTATGGCCTCCTTAAAGGCAACGGCCTTTGCGGCTATTATGTGCATGAGCGGCCCGCCCTGTATGCCGGGGAAGATTGTCTTGTCAACGGCCTTTGCGAACTGCTCCCTGCACATAATCATGCCTGAGCGCGGGCCCCTGAGCGTCTTGTGCGTTGTCGTGGTAACGAACTCCGAGACATCTACAGGGCTTGGGTGGAGCTTTGTTGCCACAAGCCCGGCTATGTGGGCTATGTCAACCATCATGCAAGAGCCAGCCTCGTCGGCCACAGCGCGGAAAGCCTTGAAATCTATGGTCCTCGGATACGCGCTTGCGCCGATGACTATGAGCTTGGGCCTGTGCTTCAGGGCCAAGTCCCGCACCATATCCATGTCAATGCGGTGGTCGTCCTTCCGGACGCCGTAAGAAACAACATTATAGAGCTGTCCGGAAAAATTCACCGGGCTTCCGTGCGTGAGGTGGCCTCCGTGCGACAGGTTCATGCCCAGGACAGTGTCCCCGGGCTTCAAGACCGACATATAGACGGCCATGTTGGCCTGAGAGCCTGAGTGCGGCTGGACATTCACATGCTCGCAGCCGAAGAGCTTTTTGGCCCTCTCTATGGCGAGCCTCTCGACTATGTCAACATATTCGCACCCGCCGTAATAGCGCTTTCCGGGGTAGCCTTCGGCATACTTGTTCGTAAGCACGCTCCCCGTGGCCTCAAGCACCGGTTCGCTCACCATGTTTTCCGAGGCTATGAGTTCGAGCTTATGCTCCTGCCTCTCTGTTTCGAGCCTTATGGCCTCGTGCACTTCAGGGTCGAATTCTTTCAGTCCTGACATAAGCCGCCCTTCCCCTTGCCCTCTACTTTTTTCTCATCACCTTGTTTTCAATCTCTTTGATTTTATCGAGCCTTCTCTGATGCCTTCCGCCCTCAAACCTGCCCCCAAGCCAAGTCCTGAGGATTTCGCGCGCAAGCCCTTTTCCTGTAATCCTTCCGCCTATGACGAGTATGTTGGCGTCATTGTGCTCAACGGCCATGCGGGCGCTGTAGGTGTCGTTCACGAGCGCGGCCCTGACATTGGGGTACTTGTTGGCAAGTATGCTCATGCCGATGCCGGTCCCGCAAAGGAGCACGGCTTTCGCAAACTCTCCGTTTGAGACCTTTTCAGCGACAGGAGAGCCGTAGTCCGGGTAGTCAACGCTCGCGTCGTTATTGACCCCCATATCAACAGGCTCCATGCCCTCGCTTTTTAGAAACTCCAACAGGTCGTCCTTAAGCTCCCTGCCTCCGTGGTCGCTCGCTATGGCTATCTTTATATTTTCCATGCAGTCATCCCTCGAACTTCCTGAAGGCAAGCACCGCGTTTGTGCCGCCGAAGCCGAACGAGTTGGAGAGCGCGGCCGTTATCTTCCCCTGCCGCGCGATATTCGGCACATAATCGAGGTCGCACCCTTGGTCAGGGGTTTCGTAGTTTATGGTAGGCGGCATGATGTTGTTTTTAACGGCAAGGGCCGTAAACGCGGCCTCCACCCCGCCAGCGGCCCCGAGGAGATGGCCTGTCATGCTCTTTGTGGAGCTTACGGCAAGCTTTTTTGCGTGCGGGCCGAAGACCCTCTTTATCGCCATTGTCTCGTACAGGTCGTTATAATATGTTGATGTGCCGTGCGCGTTTATGTAGCCGACATCCTCCGGGGACAGCTTGGCGTCCTTAAGCGCGAGCGCAATGCAGCGCGCCGCGCCTTCGCCCTCAGGGGACGGGGTCGTCATGTGAAAGGCGTCCGAGTTCATGCCGTATCCGATAATCTCCGCGTAAATCCTTGCCTTGCGCCTGACCGCGCCTTCGAGCTCTTCGAGAATCAGAACCCCGGCGCCTTCTCCGACAACAAAGCCGTCCCTGTCTTTGTCAAACGGCCTGCTCGCCTTTTCGGGCGAGTCGTTCCTCGTTGAAAGCGCCTTCATGGCGTTGAACCCGGCTATGCAGAGCGGGGTTATGGTTGACTCCGTGCCCCCGGCTATCATGCAGTCGGCCATGTTGCTCTGTATGAGCCTGAATGCCTCGCCTATGGAGTGTGTGCCTGTGGCGCAGGCCGTAACCGCAGAACTGTTAGGCCCCTTTGCCCCGAACCTTATGGAGACCTGGCCTGAGGCCATGTTTATTATGACCATCGGGATGAAAAACGGCGAAATCCTGTCCGGGCCTTTTTCCCTGAGCACATCGTGCCAGTGCTCTATTGCCGAAAGCCCGCCTATGCCGGCGCCGATATAAACGCCGACCCGCTCTGCGTTCTCATCAGTAACCGTGAAACCCGAATCCTCCATTGCCATCACGCTCGCGCTGACGGCATACTGGATAAAGAGGTCCATCTTCTTTATCTCTTTTTTCTCGATAAAGACCTGCGGGTCGAAGTCCGGGACCTCCCCTGCAATCCGCACCGGGAATCCAGTGGTGTCAAAGCGGGTAACGGCCCTTATGCCGTTCCTGCCCTCTATTGCCGCCTTCCAGCACTTATCAAGCCCTGTGCCCAAGGGGCTTACTATGCCGAGTCCCGTAACAGCTACCCTTCTCATGCCTTCCTTAGAAAATATGCCAGCGGGGCGCCTTAAATCAACCGGCAAGACCCACTGGCATATTTTGAACGCTGAACCGCTTTCCGGATTATGTCAGGTCTTTGCCGCGCGTCTTAAACGGCCTATGGCCTCACTTGCCGCCGGCTTTTTTCTGGATATAGTCTACCGCGTCCTGAACGGTCTTTATCTTCTCGGCGTCCTCGTCGGGAATCTCGATTGAGAACTCCTCCTCGAACGCCATGACCATCTCAACGGTGTCGAGGGAATCGGCCCCGAGGTCGTCCACAAAAGAGGCCTGAGTGGTCACCTCGTCCTCGGTTACATCGAGTTGGTCCATTATGATTTTTTTAACCCTGCTTTCAATCGAAGACATCTGAAATCCCTCCTGTATATTGTTATCTGCGTTCACATTTCTATAACACCAATGAGGGCTGTTGTCAATTTGGAGTTTTATTCACGCGGCTACATATACATGCCGCCGTTTATGTGGAGCACATGCCCTGTGATGTATCCGGCCTCTATTGACGCGAGGAATACCACGCCCGCGGCCACATCGTTCGCCCCGCCGAACCTTCCGAGCGGTATCTGCTTAAGGAGGTCGTTCCTTACATTGTCGGCAAGCGCCTGCGTCATGGCCGTGTCAATGAAGCCCGGGGCTACGGCGTTGCAGGTAACATTCCTTCCGGCGTATTCCCTGGCTACGGCCTTTGTAAGCCCTATGAGGCCGGCCTTGCTCGCGGCGTAGTTGGCCTGCCCGGCGTTGCCCATGGCTCCCACGACAGAGGAGATGTTTATAATCCTGCCCCACTTCTGCTTTGTCATGTATTTCATGACCGCCTTGGTCGAGTTGAAAGCGCCTTTGAGGTTCACATCCAATACAGAGTCCCACTCCTCCTCGGTCATTCTCAGAAGAAGGTTGTCCTTGGTTATGCCCGCGTTATTCACGAGTATGTGAAGGCCCTCGAATTCCTTGAACACATGCTCGGCCATCTCCTCGGCCTGTTTGAACTTTGTAACGTCCACCCTCAAGGCCATGGCCTTCCTGCCCATGGCCTGCGCCTCCTTTGCGGTCTGTGCCGCGTTCTCGAAGTTCACGTCAATGGACGCGATGTCCGCGCCGTAAGAGGCGAATTTAAGCGCAATCGCCTTTCCTATGCCCTGACCAGCCCCTGTTACGACTACGATTTTGCCAGCTACCTGCATGGTGCCTCCTCGTGGTTAATCGGTTTATACGGCAATTACTTATGAGGTTGTCTTTACGGCCTGTTAAGAGCCGAGGCCACGGCCTCGATATCCGAAGGCTCGCCCAGATTCAGGATGTTTATGT
>CAYIRV010000162.1:0-4468 GCA_964365865.1 uncultured Thermodesulfobacteriota bacterium
TTACTTATGGGCTTCCGCGAGATACTTGAAGAGGTTGTGGTCTCTATTGATGGCTCCATTGCCGCAACGCTTATGGGCACTGACGGCATCGCGGTCGAGCAGTACATAAGGGATGGGCAGCTCTTTGATGTGGAGGGCCTCGGCGCAGAGTACTCCAAGGTCATTGACGAGGTCAAAAGGGCCTCGGCTGTCCTTAACTTCGGGGATGTGGAGGAGGTCGTGGTCAGCACGGCTTCCATGGATGTTATTTTAAGACTTGTTACGCCTGAGTACTACATAGCCTTTATCGTCAAGAACAGCGCGAACCTCGGAAGGGCCCGCTATTTTCTTAAAAAGACCGCTTCAAAGGCATTGAAGGAAATCTAATACAGGACGGCCTGAGGATTTTAGGCTGTCTCTAAAAATCAGCTATTTTTTCCGAGGTCAAGGCAGGGTGGAAATAAAAAGCGCAGCATATATATTAATATGTGAGCATTTTTATTTCCGCCCTAACGCAGAGATCGGGAAAAAGAGCGATTTTTAGAGGCAGCCTTTATAGACTTCATGAAAAACAGGCTTGAGGCGCTTAAGGCAAAACTCGTTGAAAGCGGTCTTGACGCCTTTTTAGTTACGGATATAAAAAACATCCGCTACCTTTCGGGGTTTACCGGCTCGAGCGCGTATCTTGCCGTGGGCAGAACATCCGCCTGTCTTTTGACCGACTCTCGATACACGCTTCAGGCAGAGGAGGAGACAAGGGGAAGCGGGCTTAGGCTTAAGATATATAAAAGGCGTGGGCTTGAAGAGGCCGCCGACCGGCTTTCGTCATTCTTGTGCTCGCGTGTCTCCAGCCGGGGAAGGCCGTCTAAGGCGGGTTTTGAAGGCAATGCGCTTAGCTTCGACGACTTTACGAGGCTTAAAAAGTCTGTAAAAGGGGCTAATCTCAAGTCTTTCCCGACCGTTGTGCGCGCACTGAGGCGCTGCAAGGACGCCGAAGAGCTCAAGACCATAAGGGAAGCGGCCCGGATATTAGACGCCGGGCTTGTTGCCGCCAAAAGAACGTTCAGGCCGGGAATCTCCGAAGGCCATGTCGCTTCGCTCATAGAAGCCGCGTTCAAGAGGAACGGGGCAGAAGGCCCGGCCTTTGAAACAATCGTGGCCTCAGGCACGCGGTCAGCCCTGCCGCACGGCAGGGCCGGTGATAAGCTGATAGAAAAAGGCGAGTTCGTGGTCATTGACTGCGGGGCGTTTTTACGGGGCTATAATACGGACGAGACTCGCACATTTTTCTTGGGCAGGCCGGGGTGTCTGCATAAAAAGGTGTACCAGACTGTGCTCGACGCCCAGACCAGGGCCATAGAAAAGCTCAGGCCCGGTGTAAAGGCCTCTTGGATTGACATGGCCGCGAGGGGCGTTATCTCGGACGCGGGGTTCGGAAAATACTTCGTCCATTCCACGGGCCATGGTGTGGGGCTCGATGTCCATGAACCGCCCAACATTGGCCCAAAGAGCGCGGACGTCCTTGAAGAGGGCATGGTAATAACCGTAGAACCCGGCATATACATCCCGGGCTGGGGCGGCGTGAGGATAGAGGACATGGCGCTTGTTACAGGGAGCGGGTTCGAGCTGCTTACGAATTCACCGAGAGGACTTGTTTCTTTTGATTAGGAGGATAGATGGACATAAAGGACATAAAGGGCATAAAGGCCATATACAGGCTCATCAAGGACACTGACATAGTCGAGATAGAGATCGAAGGGCCTGAAGGAAAGCTCAGGCTCAAGAGAGGCGCGCCCGGACATCAGGATGCCATGCCCGCGGCAACAAGTCCTGCTTTGCCTCTGTCAAAGGAAGGGGCCGGGAAGGATACGAGGGAAGAGAAAGGCCGCGCCGCGTCCGCAAACATAAAGATAGTCACATCCCCGATGGTCGGCATATTCTACAGGTCTTCTTCGCCCGAGGCCGACCCGTTCGCAGAGGTGGGTTCGGATGTAAAGAGCGGACAGGCGTTGTGCATTATAGAGGCCATGAAGCTTATGAACGAGGTGGAAAGCGAGTTCAGCGGAAAGGTCATATCAATACTCGTTGAAAACGGCCAGCCGGTTGAATACGGCGAACCCCTCTTTCATATCGAGGTTTCCAAGTAATGCCTCCGGATAAAAGAGATGTTCAATAAGGTGCTTATCGCCAACAGGGGCGAGATAGCCGTGCGTATAATCCGCGCGTGCAAGGAGCTCGGCATAAAGACGTTAGCGGTTTATTCCGAGGCAGACCGCGACGCCTTGCACACCCGTGTGGCCGACGGCGCCATCTGCATAGGCCCGGCGAAGAGCGCTGAGAGCTACCTTAACATCACACCCATCATAAGCGCCATAGAGGTCGCTGACGCGGAGGCCGTGCATCCGGGGTACGGTTTCCTCGCCGAGAACGCCGGTTTCGCGGAGGCGTGCGTAAAGTGCGGCATAAAGTTCATAGGCCCGTCATCGGCTGCCATGAGGCTCATGGGCAATAAGATTCAGGCCAAAAAGACCGCGGAGGAGGCAGGCATACCGGTCCTTGAGTGGAGCAGGGCCGCTCTCACGAGCGAGAAGGAGGCCGTCGAGGTCTCTAAGAAGATAGGATTCCCGGTGCTCATAAAGGCCGCCATGGGCGGCGGGGGCAGGGGCATGAAGCTCGTGCACACGCAGGCCTCGCTCGGCTCGGCCTTCAACATGGCGAAGATGGAGGCCATGTCCGCCTTCGGGGACGCCGAGGTGTTCATAGAAAAATACTGCGAGATGCCGAGACACATAGAGATACAGATCCTCGCGGACGAGCACGGCAATGTGGTTCACCTGGGGGAAAGGGAGTGTTCCATTCAGAGGAGGCACCAGAAAATCCTCGAAGAGTCGCCTTCCCCGGCTGTTGACGAAAAGCTCAGGCACAGGATGGGCGAGGCCGCGGTAAGGCTCGCAAAGACCATACGCTACACGAACGCCGGCACGGTCGAGTTCCTGCTCGACAAGAACAAGAAATTTCACTTCATGGAGATGAACGCGAGGGTTCAGGTAGAGCACCCGGTTACCGAGATGGTTACGGGCATTGACATAGTAAAGGAGCAGATAAGGATAGCCGCCGGCGAGAGGCTCTGGTTCAAACAGAAAAATATCGTGTTTAAGGGCCACAGCATAGAGTGCAGGGTGAACGCAGAGGACCCCAAAACCTTTGTCCCGAGCCCGGGCAGGATTACCGAATTCATAGTGCCCGGAGGCCCCGGCGTCCGGGTTGATACAGCCGCTCATTGCAACTATAATGTCCCGCCCTATTACGACAACCTCATAGCCAAAGTGATTGTTCATGCCGAAACCCGTATTGACGCCATATTGAGGATGCTCCGCGCGCTCGAGGAGTTCAAGATAGAAGGCATCAAGACCAATATCCCGCTGCACCTTAAAATCCTCAAAGACCACGACTTTATCGCAGGCAAAATAGATATAGACTTTCTTTCAAAATTCACCTAAAATATATAACAATTCGCACCTCCTTGCGAGGAGCTTTAGCGACGCGGCAAGCTCGTTTCTCCGGGGTTCTGTGGATGCGGTTTGTATTTTAATCCTGCAGTGGATGGCTTCACTTTAGACGCATAAAGGGGTGCGCATGGAGCGCTGGAGGCTTATAAACGACGGTCTTTTAAGCGGCTGCGAGAACATGGCGGCTGATGAGGCGATTGCCGCCCTGTTCAGCGCGGACGGACACCGAACCCCCACGCTCAGGCTTTACGGCTGGGACACGGCCGCCATATCCGTGGGTTTTCTTCAGGACGCCCGGCAGTTTGAAGGCGCGGGACTGCCGGTTGTCCGAAGGATTACGGGCGGCAGGGCAGTCCTCCATTACAAAGAACTTACATATTCGATTGCGGCTGGAACATCGCACCCGCTCTTTTCTGGCGGAATCCTCTCGTCCTACAGACTCATATCCGGCTCCATTGTGTCTGCCTTGAACGGCTTTGGCATCAACGCCGTGCTTTCGTCCAAAAAAGCCGGACGCATGACAAATGGCGCGTGTTTTGACGCGCCTTCGAGGTTTGAGGTGCTCGTTGACAACAGGAAGCTTGCCGGCAGCGCTCAGAGGAGGCTCAGGGATGCGTTCTTGCAGCACGGTTCAATACTCTTTGAGATTGACGAGGGGCTGAACGAGTCGGTATTCGGCAAAGGGCTTTCAGAAAAAACGGCCTGCTTTTCACAGTATGCGGACTGCCCCATCGAGGCGTTCAGGATGGTGCTGATTAAGACAATGGAAGAGGCATTCGGAGCCTCGTTCACCGAAGGCCGCCTTACTGACAGGGAACTTGAGATGAAGTCCGTTCTTATGGAGCATAAGTATTCAAGGGACGAGTGGAATCTGGGAAAGGGAAGGGATTGTCCGTCTCTGTAATTGGGAAGGATATATACATAGCAGAGCGTCAGAACAAAGCAGACCAAGGCGCGACGAAGGTGAGGAGTGAGGCGTG
>CAYIRV010000163.1:0-4452 GCA_964365865.1 uncultured Thermodesulfobacteriota bacterium
TGCCCCGCTGATATAACGGATACTGAAAGTCGTCCCAAAAGACCGTCAGACTATGCTCTTTTCAGCTACCATGCCCGCGGAAATAGTGAAAATCGCATCCAAACACATGCGCCTGCCGGTACGCACGGAGATTGCCCCGCCCGGCACCGCGGCAGAGAAGGTGTCCCAGGAGATATTCGTGGTGAAGAAAGAGATGAAAGGGGCTCTCCTCAACGAAATCCTCAAGCAATATACGGGCCCGGTGCTCCTGTTCACACGGACGAAACGCGGCGCGCACAAGGTGACACAGTTGCTGAGAACGACCGGAAATGCCGCGGCCGAGATTCATTCAGACCGGTCTCTGGGACAGCGCAAGGAGGCTCTCAGCGGCTTCAAATCCGGCAAGTACCGCGTCCTCGTTGCAACCGATATCGCGGCGCGGGGGATTGATGTGAGCGGCATCGAGCTGGTCGTCAATTATGACCTGCCAGACGACCCGGAAAACTACGTCCACCGGATAGGCCGCACCGGAAGGGCCGGACAAGCAGGCCATGCCATCACCCTCGCGGCCCCGGAGCAGGGCAAGGATGTGCGTAATATCGAAAAACTCATCAAGATGTCCATAGCGTTATCCGAGCATCCAAGGGTTCCCGCCGGCCGCTTCAGTTCCTCTCCCGCAGCGCAGCCGAGCGCCAAAAGAACACCTAAGGGCGGTGGCGGTAAGTGGAGGAAGAGATAAGAGGAGCGGGCAGGAGCATGATGTCCCCGAAATCAAGGGGCCGCGGCTTTAGCCGCAGCCCCTTTTCTTCCGCCGGTTCTTCAGACTCTACGGATAAAAGAAATAATCCCGCTCCACGATTTCCGAAAATATGTGTATACTTAAGCGATAGAATAGCGGCAAAAGGCGGTTATGCTGAACGAGAGCCAGAAACTTAAGCAGATAATAAGCCTTGGGCTTGAGATAGCGCAGTATAAGGACGTTGACCTGCTGTTAGAAAGGATCCTTACGCTCGCCCGGCGGTTCGTGAACGCCGAGGCAGGCTCCATCTACATAAAAGAAGGCAACTGGCTGAAATTCAGCTATACGCAGAACGACCTTCAGCAGAAAAAGCTGCCTCCGGGCAAAAAGCTCATCTACTCGACCTTTGCAATCCCGCTGAACCATGAATCCATTGCCGGACACGCCGCCTGCACGGATGAGATGCTCAATATCCCGGATGTCTACAATCTGCCCCTTGACGCCCCTTATACCTTTAACAAGGAATACGATGAAATGAGCGGTTATATGACCCGCTCAGTGCTGACATTGCCGCTTAAAACCGGCAGGGGCGGCATTATCGGCGTGTTGCAATTGCTCAACGCGAAAGACGCCGGAGGCAAGGACATTTCCTTTGCAGGAGAGGACGAGCCTT
Source organism: uncultured Thermodesulfobacteriota bacterium (assembly GCA_964365865.1). GTDB lineage: Bacteria > Desulfobacterota > GWC2-55-46 > GWC2-55-46 > GWC2-55-46 > CAYIRV01. Next base: position 1,392 of record CAYIRV010000163.1, read on the forward strand.
TTATCGGACATTTCGCCGGCAACGCGGCCATTGCCATTGAACGCGCTCAGATGACAAGGGCCATGATATTGAGGGTCAACAAGATGGCGGAACTCCGGGACCCAAAGGAAACGGGCGCGCATGTAAACCGCGTGGCCTCCTACGCCATCGAGATATACGAGGTTTGGGCGACCCGGCGCGGCGTTTCGCATGAAGAGATACAGAAGAACAGGGACATCCTCAGGATGGGGGCCATGCTCCACGATGTCGGCAAGGTGGCTATTTCGGACGCCATACTCAAGAAACCAGCGAGACTCGACCCGCAGGAATACGAGATAATGAAGCAACATACATATCTCGGGGCCCGGCTTTTTTCGGATAAATATTCGGAATTCGACGAGGCCGCTTCCATCATCGCGCTCAACCACCACGAACACTGGGACGGGTTGGGATACCCAGGGCACATCAACCCCATGACCGGCAATCCCATACCCGGATGCGAGAACGGAAAAGGCGGCGCAACAGGCAAAAAGCACGAAGAGACCCCGCCTTTCGGCAGGCTTGTCGCCATAGCCGATGTCTATGACGCGCTCTCTTCAAAGAGGGCATACAAGGAAGCGTGGGACGAGGCCGCGGTTCTGGAGAACCTCAAGAGCGAGGCCGGAAGGCAATTCGACCCTGAGATGATAGACGCCTTTTTCTCATGCCTTGATGTGATACATAATATTTCAAAGCGCTACCTCGAACCCTGAGTCGGGGCGCGCTTGCCAACCATCATCCGCCTGTATTCCGGCAGGCATAAATACCTCTAATCTCCCTTTAATATGTATTCGATATAATGAACCGTGAGCAGGCGTGAACACGGATGTCAGGGGTGCGCGCGGCTATGCGGGACGAGGCAGGCTTTTTGCCGTTTTTGTAATTAAAGTCACATTAGCTCAGCCCTGAATCGGATATTATTTTTGACAGGCTCCATTTGCAGGACAGCGTCTTAAAGCAGATGACCACTTCCTTATTACCCTCTCCCCTTGTGGGAGAGGGTAGGGTGAGGGGAATGAGGGAACTTAACGCAGAAGTGTGCGCCGGTGGTAATGAGGATGCGGCCGGCAGCGCCGTTGCCGGGACAGAGGCAAAGGGGGCCGGGTCTTTGTCCGGGTGGTTTTTGGCAATATTAGTTGCGGCCGCGGCGCTTCTGGGCGCATACGAGAGCCTTACCCAGAAGTACCTGCCGTCCGGCAGCATCCTAAGCAGCCTCCATTCTCTGGGATATATGAGAAGATTCCCTGTGGTATATGAGCCAAGCAAGGGGATATGGCTCCTTTTCGGATGGGCCGGCACGGCCATGATGGCCGTGATGATGGTTTACAGCATGAGGAAAAGGCTCAGGGTTTTCCGTCAGGCCGGGTCCATGCGGCGCTGGCTTTCCGGCCATATGTTCTTGGGCATTATGGGGCCGCTCCTTATAACCTTCCACTCGACATTCAAGTTCCGCGGGTTGATAGCCACGAGCTTCTGGTGCATGGTGGTTACGATGATTTTCGGCGTTCTGGGCAGATACATATACGGTCAGATACCGAGGGGCATTACAGGCGCGGAATTGGACATAAACACGATAGATAAGGAGCTCGACTGTCTCGACAGGAGGCTCGGCGGGTATCTGAGCGGCGCCGGCATAGACGGTCTCTTGAAAAAGATTAACGGTTCCATGGACGGCGCTGAAAGGCGCGGCCTTTTCCACGCGCTCTTTTTCATGATGCGCACGGATTTGAAGAACCTGTTCGCCGGCTACGGCCTTGAGGCCGCGCTTGCCGCGTATCCGAGGCTGAGTTCCGAGGAGAGGAAGGCAATAGCGCGTCTCTTGAGGAAAAAGGCGGCCATCGCCCGGAGGAGGAATTTTCTTGCCGCCTCGCACAGGCTTTTGCACAACTGGCATGTGTTGCACATACCGCTCGCCGCGGTAATGTTCATAATCATGTCGCTGCATATAGCCGTATACTTCATTTTCAGCCCGGGTATCTAACGGTTCGCGCCCAAGCCGTCCCGCCCTTATTCCAGCTCCAAAGTCCGGAAAAGCGAAGCATGAGCATGGGAGAAAAGATGAAGAAGGTCTTTGTCCTTATATTATTCTTGATTCTGCCGTTAACCGCCGCCTTTGCCGAGGAGGGCGTCGGCGCCCTTATAAGCCCGGGCGCTCTCGCCGGGCCGCACGCCAAATACGAAGGCATCGGAAACTGCACCAAGTGCCATAAGCTCAGGGGCGGCGTGCCGGACGCCAACTGCCTCGGCTGCCATGACAAGCTCGCCGCAAAGATAAAGGACAAAAAGGGGCTTCATTCAAAATACACGGAGCAGTGCATAAGCTGCCACAGCGACCATAAGGGACGCAAATTCAAGATGGTCTCCCTTGAGGAAGGCAAATTCAGCCACAGCAGAACTGAATACCCGCTTGAGGGCAAGCACTCAGGAGTGGCTTGCAGGAAGTGCCATAAGAAGGAGGGCGTTTACACCGCAGCCTCCACGGAATGCATTTCCTGCCATAAGGACGAGCACAAGGGCAGGCTTGATAGAGACTGCGGCCGCTGCCACAACTTCACAGGCTGGAAGGACATCGGAAAGTTCAACCACAATACCGGTTCAAACTATGCCCTTACGTGGAAACACGGCGCAGTGAAGTGCGAGAAGTGCCATGCAGAGGGACGCTACAAGCCGCTCAACTTCAAGAAGTGCGACGATTGCCATAAGGATGTCCACAAAAAGCAGTTTCAGGCAAAGACCTGCGAGTCCTGCCATGACACAAAGGGCTGGAAGGAAGCGCTCTTCAACCACAACGCGCCCGCGTATAAGGGCTACAAACTCGACAACAGGCATCTGGATGTAAAGTGCGAGCAGTGCCACACGAACGGCCGCTACAGGCAGATAGCGTCCAAGAACTGCAAGGATTGCCACAGCGATACTCATAAGGGCCAGTTTGTTGACCAGACCTGCGAGTCCTGCCATACGACAAAGGGCTGGAAGGAGGTGCTTTTTAACCACAACGCGCCCGCGTATAAGGGCTACAAACTCGACAACAGGCATCTGGATG
>CAYIRV010000164.1:0-2041 GCA_964365865.1 uncultured Thermodesulfobacteriota bacterium
ATTCCAATATAGGAATGCAAGATGGGATTATTCTCTATGGCGCCCGCGAGGGTGCTTTTTGCAGAGCCGCTTTTGTAATGCTGATAGTGGAATCGAGCGTTTGAGTCAAGACCAGCCTTCCCAACCTTCAACGTCCGATTAGGGCCGGCAGGCGCCTTACAAATGGATGGCAGTGAGAATACATAAACCGCAGCCTTCCCATGCGGCAAGTCTTTTGGTGAATGCGGCGCTGCAAGGCGCTCATGGGTGATTTCATCCGCCGATAGCGCCATTCCATATTGCGAGATTATTGCAGCCACGAAATATTGTATCAAATTTTTGGGATTTTCAACCATAGGAAAAGTTATTAAAGCAAGCCGTTCGAAAAATATCGGCTTATCAAGCTCCTCATCTTCACCCCGCCAAGTCCGCTATAGCCTGTCTTACCTCTTTCAGGTCTATCCCGGTCTCTATGCAGTAGCCTTTTGGTCTTTTATTAATCAAGCCGATTACAGGAAGGGGATACGAGTCCTGAAGGCCGCTCGTTAAATCCCTTTCGCAGGCAACTGCCACCACTGCGTCGGGCCTGTCCTCATAGACCTTGCGCCTCGCAACCGAGCCGCCCGTTGATATGAAGAGGTCTATATTGAACTCGTTGGAGAGGGTTAGAAGGTTCCCTATGTCGCATTTGCCGCACCCGGCGCAGTTCCGGACATTCCTCGTTACCTTGATCTTGCAGTTGTCCCACTGTATGCAGTGGGGCATGAGGATGAGGAGCCTCTCTGGCTTGAGCCTGCCGGTCTTTTTCATAAAGCGCACTATCTGGTTGTTGATTTCAATGAAGGCCTGCTCTATCTTGATTTTCTCTATGCCCAACATGCCGCCGGCCGTGGTCATGAGCGGAAGGAATACCTTCACGAGGAGCCACCTCATCCACGAGGAATAGAAAAGCACCCTGCCTTTAACGAGCGCGATTGTTATGAACGCGGCCCCGAGCAGTATGAACGCGCCTATTGCGAGAAAGAGCGCGCCTGTTATGTAAGGGAGGCTCGGGTGGATGTTCCTAAGCCCGATGAACGGTATGAACCAGACGAAAAAGACGACAGCCGCTATGCTGAAGGCGGAAAGCAGAAGAAGCCCGAGGAAAGGCCCTGTCGGCGTCCTGTATTCTATGCTCTCAGTGCTGCCTGTCCATTTTTCTTTATGGTAGTTAAACAAAAGAGTCCCCTTGTTTGAGCCTGTATCCCTTGACGAAGTCGGCCGCGCTCATGCGCCTCTTGCTCTCAGGCTGAAGCTCGATGATATTCAAAACCCCTGAGCCGCACTTGACCCGGATAACCCCTTCTTGAGCGTCAACCACCGCGCCCGGCGCGCCGCTGACCGCGCCGCTGTTTTCAGCGACTTGAGCCTTGTGGATTTTTATAAGCACGTCCTTCCAGCGCGTGTATGCGCCGGGCCACGGGTAAAGCCCCCGGACGAGGTTCTTGACCTCGTGAGCGCCTTTATTCCAATCAATAAGCCCGTCTTCTTTTTTTAAGGGCAACGCATATGTCGCGCCGTTGCTTGACTGGGCCTGAGGCCTTATATTGCCTTCGAGCATGTGCTCAAGCGTTTGGACAATGAGCGTTGCTCCTATTTCAGAAAGCCTTTTTGAAAGCCCTTCCGCGGTCTCGTCATCTCCAATAGGGGTTTTTTCACAAAGAAGAACAGGCCCTGTGTCCATGCCCTCGTCCATGAGCATGGCGCATACGCCCGTCTCCTTATCGCCGTTTATTATGGCCCTGTTTATCGGAGACGCGCCCCGGTGCTTTGGAAGAAGCGATGCGTGCGCGTTAACGCACCCTCTCCTGGGGATATCGAGCAGGGCCTTTGGAAGTATTTTACCATAAGCCACGACAACAATAAAGTCAGGCGCGAGCGCCTTGACGGCATCAATAAAAGAAGGCTCACTTACCTTTGCAGGCTCATATACGGGAATATTCAAGGCCACGGCCCTTTTTTTAACAGGCGAAGCCTCCACAGCGCGGCCCCTGCCCTTTGGCTTGTCAGGCTGGGTGACAAC
>CAYIRV010000164.1:2141-4414 GCA_964365865.1 uncultured Thermodesulfobacteriota bacterium
GTATTTGAGTATATTGAGAATAGCCATATTTATTATTATACCTCAATAAAACGCCGGATTTAAAGGCGAATTTTTTTGACATAGGGGTTTGTGCAAGGAGGGGTTCTAATCGCCCCCTTCCATTATCCCTCCCCACCCGCGGGGGAGGGTAGGGGCTCATTGATGGCTCTGAGTCAGATAAGAGGGTGAAAAAGGATTTTCGAGCTTTCTTGCCAATAGCCGCTGGCCGTAGTAAAATCCCTGCTATGGAGCTTTTTGAAAAAGAGCCTGTCCTGAAATCCCTTCTTCCCTCGCCGCTCGCTGACAGGATGAGGCCCGTTCGCTTTGAGGGCTTCGTTGGTCAGGAGCATCTGATTGGAGAGGAAAAGTTCTTAAGGAGGGTCATAAAAAAGGGAGAGGCCCTGCCCTCTTTGATACTCTGGGGCCCGCCGGGCACAGGAAAGACAACGCTCGCCCGGATTATCGCCGAGGCCACAGGCGCGGAGTATGTGGAGTTTTCGGCTGTGTTGTCAGGGGTAAAAGAAGTCAAGGAAGTGATGAAAAGGGCGGCTGTGGACAGGCGCATGGGCAAAAAGACAGTCTTTTTCGTGGATGAAATCCACAGGTTCAACAAGGCCCAGCAGGACGCCTTTCTTCACAGCGTTGAAGACGGGACAATAACCCTTATAGGCGCAACTACCGAGAACCCGTCTTTTGAAATCAACAGCCCTCTTTTATCGAGGTGCAAGGTCCTCGTGCTTGAGCCGTTGTCCGAGGACTCAGTCAAGAGGATACTCGAAAGGGCCTTGAAGGACAAGGAAAACGGCCTCGGCAATATGGATGCGGTTTTTGAAGACAATGTCCTTGATTTTATCGTCTTTAACTCTCAAGGGGATGCGCGGACAGCGCTCAACTGTCTTGAGGCCGCGTTCATGATAACCCCGCCGGGCGCGGACAAAGTCAGGCGTATAACCATGGCCTCTGCGTCCGAGGCCATGCAGAAAAAGGCTCTTCTTTACGACAGGGCCGGCGAGGAGCATTACAATGTAATATCCGCGTTCATAAAGTCAATGAGGGCGAGCGACCCGGACGCCGCGCTTTACTGGCTCGCGCGCATGGTGGAGGCAGGCGAAGACCCGCTTTTCATAGCCCGGAGGATGGTTATTTTCTCATCCGAGGACATAGGCAACGCCGACCCTGAGGCATTGAGGGTCGCGGTTGCCGTAAAGGACGCGGTTGACTTCGTGGGCATGCCCGAAGGATGGATACCGCTTGCTCACGGCGTTACATACCTGTCAACAGCGCCAAAGAGCAATGCCTCCTACACGGCCTATCTCGAAGCCCTCGGTGATGTGAAGAAATACGGCGCCCTGCCAGTGCCATTGAATATAAGGAACGCTCCCACGAGGCTTATGAAGGAGCTTGGGTACGGAAAAGGTTACAAATACCCGCACAGCTTCGAGGGCGCGGTGGTTGACGAGCAATGCATACCTGATAAGCTCAAGGACAGGTCTTATTACAAGCCCTTTGACAGAGGATATGAAAAAGAAATAGGCGAGCGCATGAACAAGGTCAGGCTCGCAAAGAAAAAGGGAGAGGAGGGACAAGGATGAAGAGGTTTGCCCTGAGCGCGTCCGGCGCAGACAGTCCAGGAATACTTGCGGCTGTAACAAAGGCTGTCTTCGAGCGCGGACTTTCCATTGAGGACTCGGCCATGACCGTGATTGACGGCGAGTTGTCTCTCCTCCTTATAGTGTCGGGCAGGGACGGCTTTGACGAGAGGGCCTTTCATAAAGACATGCAAAATATCCAGCAATCAACAGGCGTGAACATGCTCTTAAGGGAGCTTACGGCCCGGGCCTTAAGGAAAAAACAGCAGAGCAACTATATAATAACGCTCCACGGCCCTGACAGGGCAGGAATCGTTTACAGGACAGCGGAGTTCTTGACCAGCATGGGCGCGAACATAACCGACCTTGAGGTGAGGACACTTTCATCAGGCAGGGGAAGGCCCGCTTACATCATGATTATCGAGGTCTATTCGCCCAACAGGTCTGACATTAAAAAACTCGAAGAAGGGCTTGCCTCCATCGGAGCCGGGCTTGGGGCAAGCATAAGCATCAGGCCGCTTGAGGCATACGAGCCGCTGTAGTTTTTTTGGTTTAGTTGTCAACCCATGAAACCAAACGGTTGACAATCAAGCAGCCCCTATGGTTTAATCCCGTCTTGGTTTACGCTCATATGAAGACTAATATCCTCGATACAGCGCTTGAAAAAGGGCTTTCAGGCGCGGG
>CAYIRV010000165.1:0-4406 GCA_964365865.1 uncultured Thermodesulfobacteriota bacterium
GCCTGCGGTTTTCCTCGTCGTCCGCCTTGTCTAAAACCATTTCTTGCGTTCGTATTAAGTTACCGCCTCGCCGCATGACAAGCTTGAAAATTCTTCTATAAAAATGCGCATGAAAACCCGGTTTGAGCCTTTACGCGCTGACTTGTTTTCCGCCTTTCGGAATCGGAGCGCGCTGAAAGGCCGGAGGGATAATATATGGTCTTGAGGCCGGGCCTTCTCAATCTGCCAAACGCCATATCTCTCGTCAGGCTTGCCGCAGCCCCTTTCCTTATCCTCATCCTCATGCGCGCGGACAGGACTTACAGCGTCATAGCCGCGGCCCTTTTCATCGCCGTATCACTTACGGACTTGCTTGACGGCTATGCGGCCCGCAAACTCGGCGTTGTTACCACAACAGGCAAGTTCCTCGACCCGCTTGCGGACAAGCTCCTTGTAGCAACGGTGTTTATTATGCTTATACCGCTCGGAAGGGTGCCTGCGTGGGCTGTAGCGCTCATAATAGGCAGGGAAATAGCGGTTACAGGGCTTCGTGCAATAGCCGTTGACTCCGGCGTGGTGATAGACGCCTCGCTCCTCGGAAAATATAAGACAGTCCTTCAGATGGTTTGTCTCGTGCCGCTGATTATCCACTACAGGTTCTTTGGCATTGATTTTCACACCATCGGCATAATCCTCTTTGCCGCGGCCCTTATCGCTACGGTTTGGTCAGGGTTCGACTACTTCATCAGGTTTTTCAGACACCCCATCCCCTGAGCCGGAATTTGCCTGACCGCCATTAAAGGCGTTGACAAACGCAAATTTGGCTGTAAACTATCCATGTAGTTCATCTCGAAACGCATCCTTAGTATTACCATCCGAGAAGCGCAAAAGTCCCATGACAGGGTTAAGAGACAGCCGCGCACAAGGCTGTTTTGAAACATGGTTATGCCTCTAATCTCAGCGTTTTTTCAGTATTGCGCGGACAGGGCAGGAGCCTTGAACCGTTATCCCGGCGCGGCCTTATGAATCTTACTCTTTCAAAAAGGCTTAATGTTTACATCGGCGGCATCCTCATCGCCGGCATGTTCGCCATTATGCTCTATGACCAATATTCCGAAACCAAGCTTTTAAGGGACATCGGCAGCCGCGAGGCCGAAAGGCTCGCAAAAGTAGTGTTCGACCAGCTCTACACCTCGATGCGGCTTGGCGGCGGCAGGAATGAGGACAGGGCCATCATTGAGAGAATCAGGAAAATCGAAGGCGCGGACGAGATAAGGCTCATCCACGGGGAGTCATTGAACAGCCAGTACGGCGTTGAAGAGGACGAGGAGCCGAGGGATGCCTTTGAGAGTGCCGCTCTCGCCCCGGATGCGCGGCCATTAAGCTCATTTGAGGAAGCCGGCGGTTTTACCGTTGTCCGTTTCGTCCTGCCGGTAGAGGCAAAGCAGGAATGCCTTTCCTGTCACAGGGCTGCGGACGGCGTTATAATGGGCGCTATTTCCATCAGGCTGCCTCTTAATAAATACGAGACGCTTTTCCATCGGCACAAGAGGGATTCCCTTTTTCTCGGCGGGGCGATTCTCGCCCTCGTGTCTTTTGCGATCATCCTTACGGTGAGGAGGAGGTTTGTCCGGCCGCTCGAGATTATCAAGGAGGCGGCGGATTCTCTCGCGTCCGGGGATTTCAGCCGCAGGGCAAACATATCCACAGGCGACGAGATTGAAGGGCTTGGGAGGGCCTTTGACAGCATGGCTGATTCAATACTCGCAGCCGCATCCCGGCTGAACGAGCTTTACCAGAGGCATTCAAAGCTCGTTCAGAGCGCGCCCGACGCCATAACGCTCAAGGACATCCAAAGCAACAGATTCATAGAGGCTAATCCGGCCGCGTTAGCCCTTACGGGCTATGAAAAAGAGGAGTTCATGGGCATGGAGGCAGAGGCGATTTACCCTCCGGGGAAGCTCCCTCAGTATTCGGAGATGTTCAAGAGATGGGCCTATGACGGCAGGGGACATCTCTATGACGCGTTTATCATAAGAAAGGACAGCCTCGCGGTGCCTGTCGAGATTTCGGCCTCCATGGTCGAGCTCGACGGAAAGGAGTACATACAGGAGATTTGGCGGGACATATCCGAGCGAAAGGGGCTCGAAAACAGGCTCAAGAGGCAGATATACGAACTCGAAGAGACGGTTGAGCACAGGACAAAAGAGCTTAACGAGTCCCTTCAAAAGCTCGAATCCGCATACAAGAGGCTTAAGGATTCCGAGCAGGCCCTTATTCAATCCGCAAAGCTCATATCATTGGGAGAGATGGGCGCGGGAATAGCCCATGAGCTGAACAGCCCGCTCGCCGGGATAATGAGCATTACCGAAGTCATGCTGAATCGGCTGAAGCACGACCCGTCGAACCATCTTCTTCTCGAGAAGATAAAGGACGCGGCAGTGAGGTCCAAGCATATAATCCTCGACATGCTGACCTACGCCCGGCCCTTTAAAGGCGAGTATGCAGCCGTTGACATCAACGAGGTGGTGGACGCCACGCTAAGCATATTCATATCCGAGATACGGACAGGGGCCATAGAGGTGATAAAGGACCTTCAGCCGATGCTCCCTCCGGTGCTCGGTGATAAAGGCCAGCTTATAGAGGTGATGCTCAACATCATCAAGAACGCGAAGGACGCAGTGCAGGGAAGGGGCGGAAGGATTTTTATAACCACGAGGGAGCGGAAGAATTACGGCAAAACCTTTGCCGTGGCGGAAATCAGGGATACCGGCCCCGGCATAATGCCTGAGTTCAGGGACAGAATCTTCGACCCGTTCTTTACGACCAAGGGCAAGGGCGGCGGGCTCAATATCGGGCTCGGCCTTTCCATAGCCCGTTCAATAGTTGCGAGCCACGGCGGCAATATAGAGGTTGAGACCAAGGCCAATGAAGGCTCGGCCTTCAGGGTAGTGCTGCCTGCGGCCGAGAAAGAAGGAGGGGTATAAATGTCCGCCGCAGAGGGAAAAAATAAGGTGCTTATAGTTGATGACGAGGAAACCGTGGGCATAGGCATGTCCGAGATGCTCAAGGACGCGGGGTTCAGCGCCGGTTATGCGGTGAGCGGTACTGATGCGTTAGAGGATGTGAAAAAGGGCGGTCATTCGCTTATCTTCATGGATATGATGATGCCGGGACTTAACGGCCTTGAGACCTACAGGAAGATACGAGAGATAAACCCTGATGTGAAGGTCGTGCTTTTTACCGGGTACTTCAGGGAGGTTGACAAGGCCATATTTCAGGGCGTAAGGGAAGGCATGATAGATGTTTACATCAGGAAGCCTTTCTTTTCCGAGGAGATTGTGGCAACCGCGAAAAGGTATGCTCATCAGGCCTGATATTTTCCAGCAGAACCAGCTAAATACAACCTCACCCGGCAGAGTGCGCACAAGTCTGTATTGTCCCTAAATGCCTTGACATATCCCTTTAATTTTTATAACATAACAATTGTATCTTCACAGACAATTTTTGTCACTTCTAACATGACGGCCCTGACAAGATGACTGATAGAATAGGCGAGTTGCTTCTCAGAGAAAAGCTTATAACTCCCGACCAGCTGAAAAACGCGATTGAAGAGCAGAAAAAAAGCGGCGGGAGGCTCGGGTATAACCTTACAAGGCTCGGGTTTATAAGCGAAAAAGACCTCATTTCCTTTCTAAGCAGGCAGTATGGAATCCCCACCATTGACCTTACTTCGCAGGAGATAGACCACGACATAGTCAAGCTCATCCCCGAGGATGTGGCGAAGAAGTATCAGGTGGTGCCTGTAAGCCGTAATGGCTCTACCCTCGTTGTGGCCATGGCAGACCCTTCAAACATATTCGCGATTGACGACATAAAGTTCCTCACAGGATACAATGTGGAACCTCTTGTGGCCTCGGATACGGCGATAAAGGCCGCGATAGAAAAGTACTACGAGGTCCCTGAGGATGATTTCGAGTTCGACGGGGTGCTGACCGAAACGGATGACTCTGAAATGGAGATAGTAAAAGAGGAAGAGGAGGTTGACTTAACCGACCTCAAGAAGGCGGTCGAGGACGCCCCTGTCGTAAAGCTCGTGAACTTCATCCTCACCGACGCTATAAAGAAGGGCGCGAGCGACATCCATATAGAGCCTTATGAAAAGGTCTTCAGGGTAAGGTATAGAGTGGACGGTATTCTCCATGAGGTAATGAAGCCTCCGCTGAAGCTCAAGAACGCCATGGTGTCGAGAATCAAAATCATGAGCCAGCTCGACATCGCCGAGAGGAGGCTCCCGCAGGACGGCAGGATAAAGCTCAAGCTCGGGAAAAACAAGGAGATGGACTACCGCGTCTCCGTGCTCCCGACCCTCTTCGGCGAAAAGGTTGTTATGAGGCTTCTCGACAAAGCCAACCTCCAGCTCGACA
>CAYIRV010000166.1:0-4387 GCA_964365865.1 uncultured Thermodesulfobacteriota bacterium
TCAGCGCCCAACGAGTCCGACAGGCGGATCGCGGCCGGGCCTTTTGTCATCAAGGAGGACGGGCTTTACAAGATGTGGTACAAGGAGCAGCTTACGGGAGGCAAATCCCACATCAGCTACGCGACATCAAAGGACGGAATCAAATGGGAGAAGCATGAAGGCAATCCGGTCATAGAGCCGGGTGAGGCGGACGACTGGGACTCCTTTAGGGTAGGCCCGGGCAAGGTTGTGAAAATAAACGGGGTTTATAAAATCTGGTTTTTGGGCTTTGGCAAGAACGGAATTGCAGCCATAGGCTACGCGACATCAAAGGACGGCATCCATTGGGAAAAATACAAGGGCAACCCCGTGTTAAAGGCATCGTCTGATGGGTGGGACAGAAAGTCCGTCGTTGGCCTGGGTGTGATGCACGACGATGGCATTTACAAGATGTGGTATGCGGGGAAAGACGACAAGGAGCAGGCGATAGGTTATGCGGAATCAAAGGACGGCGTCCTCTGGGAAAAACACAAGAATAATCCTGTCATGAGGCCCCGTGGTCATGACAAATGGGACAGCGGGGATTTTGTAGGCGCCCCTTATATCCTTAAAAAGGACGGAGTGTATCAGATGTGGTATGCAAGTTTGAGTTACAGCGACGATAAGAGCGTCAGGGAGACAGGCTATGCCGTGTCAAAAGACGGAATCCACTGGGACAGATATGAAAAAAACCCGGTCCTCAGGCGCGGCAAGAGCGGGGAGTGGGATTCCAAAGAGTCCGCCAGGAACTTCGTCATGCTCGACGAGGGCTTCTACAAGATGTGGTACAAGGGGAGCGACGGCATAGTGGATGCCATAGGCTACGCCACTTCAAAAGACGGCATCAACTGGGGGAAATATAAAAATAACCCGGTGCTCGCGCCCTGACGAATGGTAATGAAATCAGCAAGATTGAAGCGTGTTGTTTATATAGCCGGGATATTGTGCTTCATATCCGTCCTTTTTGCCCCCTGGGTTCAGCCTGCTTCAAACGCCAAGGAGACGGCCGTCCGCATCGGCTACTTCCAAGGCGGCAGGGTGAATATGATATACAGGGCGCATATCGCCGGATTTTTCAGCCGCGAAGGGGTCAATGTAAAACTCTACACAAAAGACCTCAAGGGGGAGAAGCTCTACGAGGTCCCTCAAAGCCACGATGAGATGAAAAGGCTTTCCAAGGGCAAACTGAATTTCGGCAAGATTTCAGGGATTGAAATAATTGACAAGATGGTTGCCGGGGATCTTGACGGAGGGACGATAGGCGAGAGTTCCTTTGTCTATGCCGTCAACAAACAGATACCCGTAATTGCCGTGGCCATGCTCGGATATGATTCGATGCCTGGCAAGGCGATAATCATGAGGAAAGGCGTCAAGATAAACAAGCCCGCTGACCTTAATGGAAAGACGCTCATCTCCAGAAGGGCGGGCCCCGGGGACGCAATCTTCCTGAGGGAATTCATAGAGTCAATCGGCCTTGACCCGAAAAAGGACCTGAAGATAATAGACCAGGTCTCGGAAGACGACGCCGACAACTGGCTTAGAGACGGCAAGATAGACGGCGGCCTGTATCATCTCGTACAAACGAAAAAACTCGTTGAATCGGGCGACGCTTATGTATATCGGCCAATGGACTGGATGGACTCTAAACTTTCGCACGCGGTGCTCGTGTTCCGCAAGGATTATCTCGACGGCCACAGGGCAGAGGTTCAGAAAATCGTCAACGCTTATGTGAAAAGGGTCGCTTATGAAAAAAAACTCCCTAAATCAGAAAGAGATAAATCATGGGACAAGGGGTTGATGATGGAGGGCGAGTTCGAGGACATGAGCATACCGGCCTATGATATGCCGCCTAAGCTGAGACCAGAGCTTCTTGATAAGATGCAGGACTTGCTTTTTAAGTACGGGAAGATAAGCAGGAAAACGGATTTGAGCCCGCACCTCGACTACAGCTTCGTCGAAAACGCGGCAGCGAAGGTCAATGCAGGGAGTGCAGGCCAAAAGCCATGAAGGGACATTTGACCAAGATATCCGTCTTGACCGGCGCGTTGATAGGTTTGGCGCTCCTGCTGCCGTGCTTGTCGTTTGCCATATGGCCGTTTGCCAAAAAGGCTGAAAAACTCTACTGGTTCATCCCTGACGGCGCGAGGGCTGAGCCGGATATGTTCACTGTTTTTAAATGGGCTGAAGAGGGGAAGCTCCCGAACATAAAAAAGATGATGGAGAACGGCGCATACGGGTATTCCATACCGGATTTTCCGTCGCACACGCCTACGAACTTCGCGTCCCTGCTAACCGGCGCGCACCCCGGGGTCCATGGCATATCCGACGGCCCCATGCATGTGGAGGGCGCGCCGCTCGCGAGGCCGTCTGTCGGGGGTTTTTCTTCGACAGCAAAGAAGGTCGCGCCCATATGGAAGGTATTGGAGGACGCGGGCAAAAAGGTCGCGCTTCTTTCAATACCCGGCTCAACCCCGCCTGAGCTTGACCACGGCATTACCATAAGGGGCCGCTGGGGCGGGTGGGGGGCTGACACGCCTGCCGTCATATTCGAGCCAGAGGAAAAACTCGGGGAAAGGAAAGAGGCAGGAAAGGCCTTCAGGCTCTTCTTCCTTGGACAAAAGCTTACCGAGTTTGTCAAGATGGGAAAGGCTGCCGACTGGGCCAATGCGCCTAAATCCTACAGTTTGCCGAAAGAGGCCGCGCTTACAGCCTATGGCATGAGGCTCTATGCGTATATATATGATTCAAGCAATGACAATGCCGTTAATTACGACTCTGTCATGTTCTCAGAGGATAAGAAAATCGAGTTCGCGGCCGCGCGTCAAGGAGGCTGGAGCAAGTGGCAGGATGTAAACCTCGTCTGGAACAACCAGCCGTTCACATCGCAGGCTCGGATCAAGGTTATTAAATTATGGCCTGAGACAGGGAACTTCCGTATAAGGGTTTTTTTCAACAACATCAATAAATTCATAACAGACCCGCAGGATGTCGCGGCGGAGATAACCGAGGGCGCCGGGCCAATGGTGGACTTTGTTGACAACTGGCCGGCCCAGCTCATCTACGAGGAAGAGGACAAGGATACCTTTTTTGAAGAGGCCATGGACAGCCTTGAGTGGCACAGAAAGGCACAGGGGTTTATCGCCAAGAAATACAAGCCCGATGTCTTTATTCAGGACACATACACGCCCAACCAGATGCTTGAGGCGCGCTGGTGGCACCGTTATATTGACAAGGACCACAGGGATTACAGCGAGGTTAAATCCAAGAAGGCTTGGGAAGACATATTAAAGATGTATCAGGGGCTTGACGCAATCCTCGGAGAGGCGATTAAGAACGCTGACGACAAAACAGTCGTGGCCTTCTCCTCTGACCACGGGATACTGCCGCTCCGTAGGCAGGTGAACCTCAATAACCTGTTCGCGAGCAAGGGATGGCTCAAGTTCAAGTTCAACGCGGAAACCAACGAGCCTGATATAGATTGGGAGAAGACAAAGGTCGTTTACCTGAAGATGGCCTATGTGTATGTGAACCCGGCCGGGCTCGGCGGCAACTGGACGCGGGCCAAAGGCCCTGCCTACGAAAGGCTTTGCGACGAGGTCATAAAGGCCATGTCAGGGCTTAAGGACGAAAACGGCGTAAGGCCATTGGTGCGCGCCGTGAAATGGGAGGATGCGCCGAAATTCTTCGAGCTGCCGTCCGATAGAATCGGGGATATAGTGGTCGAGGCCGAGCCGGGGTATCAGTGGTGGGAGGAGGTTACGCGGCAGGGGAATCTGTTCTCGTCCCCGCTTAACTCGGGGTACAAGCAGGCCGTTGACCCGAAGACAAAGGGCATGTGGACCCCGTTTGTCATCATGGGCCCTGGCGTTAAAAAGGGGTTTTACATCAAAGAGCCGATTTCCCATGTTGACCAGATGCCCACGTTCCTGCATCTCCTTGGGGTAAAGGTCCCGGACTATGTGCAGGGGAGGGTGCTCAGCGAGGTCTTGGATTGAACAGGGCGGCGTCCCGTGAGGGTGTGCGTTTGAATTCAGAGCGCCCCTCGCTATGCGTGTATGGCGGATAAGAATACGGACAGCCCAATCTTTATAATCGGGACAGAGAGGTCGGGGACAAACCTTTTAAGGCTCATCCTTAACGCCCATCCGAATATAGCGCTCCCGCATCCGCCGCATATTATGAAAAATTTTTTCAAACTTGCCCCGCTCTACCATGACCTTGGAGTGGATGCGAATTTCAGAAGGCTCATAGGCGATGTCGTGAGGTCCGTTGACCTGCATCCGTATCCGTGGGGCATAAGGCTCGATTGCGGGCGGATATTCAAGGAGGCAAGGGACAGGAACCTTATCAACATATTCTTTTGCATATA
>CAYIRV010000167.1:0-4382 GCA_964365865.1 uncultured Thermodesulfobacteriota bacterium
GCGTAGTTTTGGCTACGCCGCAGTGACGAGCGACGAAGACAACGAAGCAGATGGGACTTTTTCAGCAGCCTGATAAGGCAACGGAGGTATATAAGTATGACGCTTGGAGGTCAGTTATGTCAGAGTTGCGGCATGCCCATAACGAGGAGGGAGGACTTCGGCACAGAGGTGAACGGGGTCATTAATCTCGAGTACTGTTATTACTGCTACTGGAAGGGCAAGCTCCTGGACCCTGAAATCACCGTAGATAAGATGATAGAGCGGGTCGCTGCCCGGCTGGTTGAAATGAACAAGATGACTCAGGAAAAGGCCCTGCAGGTGTCCAAAAACCTTATCCCAAAGCTCAAAAGGTGGCAGCCGAAGAAGGAGCCTGAGAAGGCCCCGCAGGGCCCGGCTTAAACCTCATAGCCCTTGTCCTTCAGCCCTTTTAACACCCTTCTGCCGTGCGCAGGGCCTTGAACCTCGAGTATCGCCTCCACGCGAGTCTTTCCGGGCAACGCCTTCGGCGCGTCCCTTTCGTGGAGTATATGGAGGATATTGGCCTTTAAGGAGGCTATCAGCGCCGTAAGGCTCGCGAGCGAGCCGGGTGAATCCTCAAGCACGGTTGAAAGCCTTATAATCCTGCCTTCTTTCATAAGACCGAGCCGTATGACGCGGTCGAGCGTCGTTACATCAATATTGCCGCCGCTTACGACAAACACCACTTTTTTGAGCCTGCCGGAGAGCTTGCCTTCCATGGCAGCCGCGAGGCTTACTGCACCGGCGCCTTCGACAACGAGCTTTTTCCTTTCGAGAAAGTTTAATATGGCCGCGGCGAGCGTTTCTTCTTTGACCATTAGAACCTCGTCAACATACTCCTTTATAATGGGCAACGTAATGTCCCCCACCTTCTTTACTGCTATGCCGTCTGCTAAGGTGGGCTTTTTTTCAACCTGAACAGGTTTGCCTGCCTTGAGCGAGACTGTGCACGAAGGCATTGCCTCTGCCTCAACCCCGATGACCATGATGTCCCTTTTTATTCCCTTTACAGCCTGAGCTATGCCTGATATAAGCCCGCCGCCGCCGATAGGCACAACCACTGCGTCAGCATCAGGAAGTTGCTCCATTATCTCAAGCCCGGCCGTGCCTTGACCTGCTATCACAAGCAAGTCGTCAAAGGGCGGGATAAATGCCATGCCCTTTTTCTGAGACAGTTCGGTTGCGTATTTATATGCCTCGTCAAAGGAATTGCCGTGCAGGATGACATGGCCGCCGTATCCGCGCGCCGCTGACTGCTTTATAATGGGCGCGCCCTCAGGCATGACAATGGTTGAGCGCATATTGAGAAGCGACGCGGCCCACGCAACGGCTTGACCGTGATTGCCTGAAGACGCGGTGATAACCCCTCCCGGCCTCACCCCCCCCAAACCCCCCCTTCGAACGGGGGTGATTGGGGGGGGTGAGGAGTAAAGGCCCTTGGCCTTCCTCTCTTTTTCAGAAAGGGATTTTATTTTATTGTAAGCGCCGCGGGCCTTGAAAGAACCGGTCTTCTGAAGGTTTTCGAGTTTCAGATAACACTCAAACCCGAAAGACTTTGAAAAAGACGAGGAATAGATGAGAGGCGTTTTCTCAATAACGCCTTTTATATCCACGGCAGCCTTTTTAATCAGCTCAAACATAGGTTTATCCGCTAAATGGTCAACTTCCTTATCCTCCCCCCTTAATTAAGGGGGGATTAAGGGGGGTTAATAGCCTCTGCCGTCTTACCTCGAACATGGCCACAGCCCCTGCCTGCGCGGCATTAAGTGAGTTGAGTTTTTCCGAGAGCGGTATCGAAAGGCTCATGTCGCAGGTGTGGCTTACGAGCCTTCTTATGCCCTTGCCCTCGCTCCCCACGACGAGCGCGGTGTTTCTGTTCAAATCAGCGCCGTAGATTGTTTCCTTTGCGTCCGCCTCAAGGGCTATTGACCAGATGTTTTCCTCCTTGAGCCGCTCAATCACCCTCGTGAGGTTTGTCTCCTTTGCTATAAGGACATGCTCTGTCGCGCCCGCGGAGGACTTAGCCACAACCGGCGTTACATCGCAGGCCCGGTCTTTTGGTATTACTATGCCGTGCACACCCGCGCACACCGCGGTCCTTATGAGAGAGCCTAAGTTCTGGGGGTCTTGAATGGAATCGAGGATGAGGAAAAAAGCGTTTTCGCCCGTCTTTTTCCACGCATCAAGCAGTTCGTCCAAGCCGCAGTAGCCGAATGCGCCGCTTAAAAGCGCCACAAAGCCCTGATGTCCGGGGGTGTTTGCGAGCCTCGTAAGCTCTTCATCAGGCCGTTTCTCGATAGGGATGTTCTTTGACGCGGACAGCCTCGTAATCTCTTGCGAGTTCCTGTCCTGCCGTGAGGCTGATATGAGGATTTTCTCCAAGGCGCTGTTTTGCCTGAGCGCTTCTTTTACAGGGTTTATTCCGTATATAATCCGCATAATAAATGACCCCTTCCTTATCCTCCCCCTTTACGAAAGGGGGATTAAGGGGGATATGAAGGCTATTTAAGCCCTTTTATTTTTTCTTCGGCCTCGTTCATTTTTACGGAATCTTTGGTCTTTGCGTATAAGTCCGAGAGGTGCGAGTATATCTCAATGAGGCCGGCCTTGTCCGAGGCCGGGGCCATAGATGCTGCGTCGAGGAGCGTTTTTTCAGCATCTTTTAAAAGCCCTTTTTTCATCTGGAGCACGGCAAGGGTATCTAAGTAAATATATTGCCTCTGGGGGTCTTTTTTCATGGCCTCTGCAACCGATGCTTCGGCCTCATCAAGCCTTCCGGCCTCCATATAGGCCCAGCCGAGGTTATTGTGAAAGGCGCTGTTTGACGGGTCGAGCTTTATGGCCATCTGATAGAAGTAGGCCGCGTATTCAGGCTGTTTTGTCTTAAGGCTCAGATTGCCCGCCCTGAAATACGCGGCAGCGTCTCTTTGCCCTTTTTTGAACGCCTCCTTGTAATGTCCGAGCGCCGGCTCAAACTCCCCTTTTTCCTCGTAGGTTGAGGCGAGCAACAGGTGTTCTTCAGCAGTCAGGCTCTTGATTTCGTGGAAATGCTTGGGTTCCGGGGCCGCGCATGAGGCAAACACACAGAGTAGCGCGAGCACGAACACGGGCCTGCTCCATATAATAAAAGACAAGCTCAGGTTTTCACCTTTCGGCCCTTGGGGTTATAAGGAGCGTTGAAAAGTTTGTCGTTTTCCATGTGCTTACAAGCTCTTTATAGCCTAAGACCGCCTCTTTTTCAATGCCTGTGTGCGCGACAACCGCATCAGCCGAGTCGCTGTAACCGAAGACCGTTATATAGTGCCCTTTTGCGGTAAGCCCGTACCCTGTGTTAAGAAAAAGTATCAGCGGCTTTCCATCCCGCAGTTTTTCCTTGAGGTCGGCGATGCCCCCCCTGTAATACGAGGCATTGAACCCCTTACTCTTTGCGTACAGGAGGAGGTCTATCATCAGGGTGCCCTTCAGCCCTTCAAGGTAGGCTGTTTGGGCAATCTCGTCAGGCCCGGTTTGTTCGCCATAGAACGACATGACCGAGGCCAGAGAGGCCGGGCCGCACATGAATTTGTCCTGTATGAACCCTGGCACGCCTTTTATCAAGACGCCCCTTGCGCGGCCTTGGTTCAGCGCCTTCAAGACAGCCGCGCGCCTCGGGCCGCATCCTGATAAGGCAAGAAGGCACGCGGCAACAAGGACGGTTATCAGCCGGAATCGCTTCATATCCTTATGAAAGGTCGTATGGCCGGTGTCAAGAAGAATACGGCAAGATGGGCTATTTTATGATTATCCGTTTGCCTTCGAGGTGGAGCCAGACCATGACGAGGATGACTATGAGAAGGAGCACGATGACGACATCCCCGCCCGGATAAATGGAATCGAGGTTTTTAGCAAAGCCCTCAAGCTCTTCGTTACTGAGCTTGTCCAAGCGGGATTTGGCTTCGTCAGCCGAGAGGCCAAGAGACTCAAGCCTTTCCTGAACGAGTTTTTCTTCGAGTACGCGCTGAATCGCGCCTATGTCGGCCTTACGCGAGGCTATATTCAACGCCCCGTCTGCCTCTACGACATAGGCGAGCCCTTCCTTGGGTAAAGACCCTAATGCAAACACCCCAAGGGCGAGAATGCACGCGACAAGTCTGAAATACGGCCGCCTTATTGTTTTAGTGAAAAAACCAACATGAGTCATATAAGTTTGATTCTAAACAAAAAACATGGCCATGTCAATACCCTTGCAAGGATGCCGGATATGTGCTAATTTTTGCGTATGAGGCTTACCCTGGAACAGATAGAGAAAGTGTCTTCCCTGATATTCGAGAGGCTTAAGGAGAAAAACCTCATAATCTTTAAATCCCCGGAGCATGTGGTCCTTA
>CAYIRV010000168.1:0-4373 GCA_964365865.1 uncultured Thermodesulfobacteriota bacterium
GCAGGGAGCCTCTTTGCCGCGGCGGTCTTCAACAGGTTTATGAATACCGGTTTCGCCCTGCCGGAGGCCCTTGTCATAGCCTTTGCGCTTGCATGGGCGGGTATTGCCGGGGACCTCGCGGAGTCGCTCATAAAGAGGGCCGCCGGGGCCAAGGACTCAGGGACAATCATGCCGGGCCACGGCGGGATGCTCGACAGGATTGACAGCCTGCTTTTTCCGCTGCCGATATATTACTACATACTCAGGCTCGTCTGATGCAGGGGTGCGGGGCGCTTAAGTGAAGGGCATCGCCATACTCGGCTCAACCGGCTCGATAGGGAGAAGCACCCTCGAAATAATAAGGATGCATCCGGACAGGTTCAAGGTCGTAAGCCTCGCGGCCGGCAATAACATCGCCCTTCTAAAGAGGCAGATAGAGGAGTTTAAGCCCGGGTATGTGTCCGTGCTTGCCGAGAAGGCGGCCTTGCGGCTTAAGAGGTCGCTTAAAAGGCCGCCGGAGATAGGCTTCGGCATAGAAGGCGCCCGGATTGCGGCCTCATGCCCCGGAGCGGGTATGGCCGTATCCGCCATATCAGGCGCAGCAGGGCTTCTCCCGACATTAGCGGCAATAAGGGCGGGAAAAGACATCGCGCTGGCCAACAAGGAAACCCTCGTAATGGCCGGCGCCTTTGTGATGAAAGAGGCGAAAAGGGCTGGAGTAAAGCTGCTTCCGGTTGACAGCGAGCACAGCGCGCTATTTCAGGCAATGGCAGGTCAGAGGAGGGTTGATGTCAGAAGGATAATACTTACGGCCTCAGGCGGGCCGTTCCTGAAGACGCGGCTTAATCGGCTTAAAGATGTAACCCCTGAACAGGCGCTCCGGCATCCGCGCTGGGACATGGGCAAAAAGGTTACCGTTGATTCAGCGACCCTTATGAATAAGGGTTTTGAGGTCATAGAGGCGAGATGGCTGTTCGACATGCCGCTTGACGGCATAAGCGTTTTCATACACCCGCAGTCAATAGTCCATTCGATGGTGGAGTTCGTTGACGGCTCGGTTGTGGCGCAGCTCGGCAGCGCGGACATGAAAGGCCCGATAGCATATGCGCTTTCATGGCCTGAAAGGATTGATGCCGGAGTGGAGAGGCTGGATTTCAAGGGTCTCAAGCTTGAGTTCCTCGCGCCTCCGGCTAATAGGTTCCCGTGCCTCGCTCTCGCGTACAGCGCGCTCAAGGCAGGCGGTGCGTGCCCGGCGGCGCTAAGCGCCGCTGATGAGGTGGCGGTTGATGCCTTTCTTAGAAGGAAGCTCCGCTTCACGGACATATACAGGGTGCTCGGCTCTGTTCTCGAAAGGGCCTCATCGGCCTCCGGCAGGACCCTCGATGACATCATCGAGGCTGACAGGGCCGCTCGCGAGCTTGCCGAAGCCGCTGTTAAAAAGGCCTGGCAGAGGCTGTAGCGTCAGCGGTCTATTAAACAACATGCGGAGATAGTGTTTCTATGGTTACATTCATATCGTTCATAGTAGTCCTCGGAGTTCTCATATTCATCCACGAGCTCGGGCACTTCGGCGCGGCCAAGTTTTCGGGCGTAGGGGTTGAGAAGTTTTCCCTGGGCTTCGGCCCGCGGCTTTTCGGCGTAAAGAGGGGCGGGACAGACTATATGTTGTCGGCGCTGCCGCTCGGCGGGTATGTGAAGATGGTCGGCGAGGCCGCGGGCGAGGATGTCGGGGAAGACGAGGTCAAGAGGTCTTTCACGCACAAGCCCGTGGCCGTGCGCGCGGCGATTGTGGCCGCAGGCCCTGTGATGAACCTCGTGCTCGCGGCAGTGCTCCTTCCGGCGATATTCATGCTCGGCATACAGCTCCCGGCCTTTCTCGAAAAGGAGGCCAAGATAGGCTATGCGATTCCAGATGGCCCGGCTGCAAAGGCCGGAATACTCAGGGGCGATGTCATAACAGCCGTGGGTGAGAAGCGGATTGAAAACTGGGAGGAGCTTCTCTCAGCCTTTGAGATGAACCCGTCAACGGCGCTCGACATAGCCCTTTTGAGGGACGGCTTTACGGTCAAGCTGAAACTTATTCCGGATTCCTCGACGGAAACAGGCGGGGGATACGCAGGGGTGCTGCCTGAGATGATACCTCTCATAAACGACATCGCCCCGGGCTATCCGGCCGAGGAGGCCGGGCTTAAGCCGGGCGACAGAATCGTGGCGATTGGCAACAGTTCCGTAACACATTGGGCCGAGCTCGAGGACCTGATACACAAGGACGGTGATAAAAAGGACTTTGTCGTGGCGAGGGACGGAGCGGAGCTGAAATTCGAGATAACTCCCAAATACAATGAAGACTCGAAGGCGTATCTCATCGGCATCACGCGGAGAGAAGAGCAGGTCTATAAAAGATACGGTTTTGCCCAAGCAATCAAAAAAGGCGCGGAAACCGGCGTTGACATGACCGGCAGGCTTTTTGCCGTAATCAAGGGCCTTATAGCCGGAAAGTATTCTCTTAAGACCCTCGGTGGCCCGATAATGATAGCGCAGGTGGCTGGCAAGGCTGCGAAGACAGGGGTCGTGGATCTTTTGACCCTCGTGGCGTTTTTAAGCCTGCAACTCGGCATAATAAACCTTCTTCCTATCCCTGTGCTTGACGGCGGGCATATATTGTTCTGCATTGTCGAGGTTGTAAAGGGCTCCCCTCTGAGCGACAGGGTGCTCGCCGTCTCCCAGCAGATAGGCATAGCGCTCATCGTAGCCCTAATGGCGCTCGTTACATATAACGACATTTTCAGGCTCCTGAACTGAGGCTGCCTTGAAAAATCGCTCTTTTTCCCGATCTCTGCGTTAGGGCGGAAATAAAAATGCTCACATATTAATATATATGCTGCGCTTTTTATTTCCACCCTGCCTTGACCCTGAAAAAATAGCTGATTTTTAGAGGCAGCCCGGAGAGAGTCCTCGTGTTTATACTCGCCATAGACACATCCACATCTGCCGGAAGCGTTGCTGTCGTAAGAGACGGCAGAACCGTTTCCGAGCGAAGCACATCCTCGGCGCCCGCGCACGCAGAGTGGCTCATGCCCGCAATCAGGGACATCCTCGCTGAAGCCCGCATAACCCTGGCTGAAATCGGCTTTTTCGTTGTTACGGCCGGCCCCGGGTCTTTCACCGGGCTTCGAATAGGCATAAGCGCGGCAAAGGGGCTTGCGTGGAGGCTCAAGAAAAAGGCCGCCCAAGTCTCGACCCTCGAATCCATGGCCATGAACATTCAGGCTGACGGCGCGCTCATATGCCCTGTGCTTGATGCGCGAAAGCACGAGCTTTACGCCGCGGCCTTCAGACGGAGCCTCGACGGTATGTTGGAAAGGGTAATGGAAGACTCCGTAATGCCGCCGGATGTTTTTATCTCCTCGGTCAAGGGCATGCTCCGGCCAGGCGAAGGCGCGGTCTTCCTCGGCATTGGCCTCTTGGTTTACGGCGATATTATAAAGGCCGGCATGAAGGACGCGGTCTTTGCCCCGGCATCCGAGTGGCGGATAAGCGCGTCTAATGCAGCCCGCCTCGCATGGGAAAAGAGGGTTGAACTCATTGAGCCTGCCCGGCTCTCGCCTGTTTATCTGAGAAAATCAGAGGCGGAACTTAGGCCAAGCCCTCCCAAACCCTAATGAGGCATGAAGCGGGTATTGACAACAAAACTCCAGTGCGTTATTATTATAAACTAAGCATATCTCATTGAAAACGCTTAAAAATTCATGGGTTCGACTGGGGTTGGATATCTGAATATCAATATCAGTATATAAAGGAGGCCTAATGCCAAAGAAAGAAGACGAACAGGTAAAAAGGCTTTTGGAGGAGAATAAGGAGTTCAGGGATTCGTATAACGCTCACAGGGATTGCGAGAGCAAGCTCCTCCGTATGGAAAAGAGGCCGCATATTTCGGACGCCGGTATAGTGGAGAAGAAGAACCTCAAGAAACTCAAACTCGCCATGAAGGACAAGATGGAGAGGATAATTTCAGGGCAGCGCGGCTGAAGCCGGGTTTAACCGGAAGAAGGCCGGAAGAAGACAATGAAAAACCGCAGCGACAGAATAAAGAAAGGCCTTGAGCGGGTCCCCCACAGGGCGCTCATGTACGCCACTGGGATTGCGCCCTCGGAGATGAAAAAGCCCTTCATAGGGCTTGCGTCGAGCTTTACAGACCTCATACCCGGGCATATCGGTATGAGGGACCTTGAGCGCTACATAGAAAAAGGCGTGCACAGCGCAGGCGGGTACCCGTTCATATTCGGGCTGCCGGGCGTGTGCGACGGGATTGCCATGGGCCACAGGGGCATGCATTATTCCCTCCCGTCGCGGGAACTCATCGCCGATATGGTGGAGAGCGTCGCGGAGGCGCA
>CAYIRV010000169.1:0-4372 GCA_964365865.1 uncultured Thermodesulfobacteriota bacterium
TGATATACCTTTAGTGGCCACCAACGACTGCCATTACTTAAGGAAGTCGGACTCCCGCATCCACGACATACTTCTCTGCATACAGACAGGCACTACCGTCAACGCCCCTGACAGGATGAGGTTCGCCACAGACGAGTTCTACTTCAAATCGCCTGAGGAGATGGAGGCCGCGTTCAAGGATGTGCCTGAGGCCCTCTCAAACACGATAGAGATAGCGGAAAGGTGCAACTTCGAGTTCAGCCTCGGGGACTCGCATCTCCCGGATTTTCCTGTGCCTGCGGGCGAGACCTTGGAAACCGTCCTTGAGAATAAGGCAAAGGAAGGGCTTGAAAAAAGGCTTAAGGCCATGGGAGCCGGCGGAGAACCCTTGAAATGGCAATATTACGAAAGGCTCAATAAGGAACTCAAGGTCATAAAGAGCGTCGGCTTTTCAGGGTACTTCCTTATCGTCAACGACTTCATAGAGTATGCTAAGGGAAAGGGCATCCCTGTGGGGCCTGGCCGAGGCTCTGCGGCGGGAAGCCTCGCTGCGTATTCACTCGGCATCACCAACCTCGACCCCATAAGGTACAACCTCCTTTTCGAGAGGTTCCTGAACCCGGACAGGATAAGCCTGCCGGATATTGATGTAGACTTCTGCTTCGAGAGAAGGGACGAGGTCATAAGGTATGTTACGGAGAAATACGGCTCGGACAATGTAGGGCAGATAATAACCTTCGGCGTGATGAAGGCGCGCGCGTGCATAAGGGATGTGGGCAGGGCGTTAGATATGCCTTACGGCGAGGTGGACAGAATTGCGAAACTCATCCCGGCGCAATTGAACATAACCATAGAATCCGCGGTTGAGCAGGAGCCGAAGATTAAGGCGCTTATTGATGATAGCCCGCGCGTAAGGGAGCTTATAGAGGCGGCAAAGGCCCTTGAAGGGCTTCCGAGGCACGCCTCGACCCATGCCGCGGGCGTGGTCATATCGAACAGGCCGCTCGTTGAGTATCTCCCGCTTTACAAGGGCCAAAAAGACAATATCGTAACAACCCAGTTCTCGATGAAGGATGTCGAGAAAATCGGCCTCGTCAAGTTCGATTTTTTGGGGCTGAAGACCCTTACCGTCATACAGAACGCCATTGCGCTCATTAAAAAGAACAGAGGGGAGGTCATTGATATCGAGGACCTGCCCCAGGGCGACGCCTTGACCTACTCCTTGGTGGCCTCAGGCAGCACCAACGGCATATTCCAGCTTGAAAGCACGGGCATGAAGGAGCTTCTGAGAAAGTTGAGACCTGAGACCTTCGAGGACCTCATAGCCGCCTGCGCCCTGTACAGGCCCGGGCCGCTCCAGAGCGGCATGGTGGACGACTTCATAAACAGGAAGCAGAAGAAGACCGCCATGCAGTACGATGTGCCTGAGCTTAAGGGCATACTCGAAAACACTTACGGGGTCATCGTCTATCAGGAGCAGGTGATGGAAATCGCCAAGGTGCTCGCGGGCTTCACGCCCGGGGAGGCCGACATCCTCAGGAAGGCCATGGGGAAAAAGCTCGGGGACGAGATGCTCATTCAGCGCAATAAATTCCTCGAGGGCGCCAAGAAAAAGAACATTCCGGTTAAAAAGGCCGAGAAGATATTCGACCTCATGGCCAAGTTCGCGCTATACGGATTCAACAAGAGCCACAGCGCCGCGTATGCCCTCATAGCTTACCAGACCGCATATCTCAAGGCCCACTATGCCGTTGAGTTCATGGCCGCGCTCATGACATCCGGGACAGGGGACACCGACGAGGTGGTAAAATACATAAACGACTGCAGGGACATGGGCATAACCGTGCTCCCGCCGCACATCAACGAAAGCTCGAAGCATTTTACCGTAAGCAAGGACAGCATCCGTTTCGCGCTCGCGGCAATCAAGAACGTCGGCGACGCGGCCATTGACGAGGTCATCCTCCAGAGGGAGAATGGGCCCTTCCAGTCCATGGTTGATTTTTTGAGCAGGGTTGACACGAGAAAGGTCAATAAGAAGGTCGTGGAGAGCCTCATAAAGTGCGGGGCATTTGATTCTACGGGCGTTTTGAGGGCAGAACTTTTTTCCTCCCTTGCCTCGCTTTCCGAGACCGCCGGGGCGCTCCAGAGGGACAGGGACATCGGCCAGCAGTCGTTGTTCGGGGCTGGGTCTGCAACAGGGGCAGTGGCGCTCGCGCATGCCCACGCCGTAAGGGAAGGGGCGGCGCTCAAGTGGAGCGAGAGGGAAACGCTCCTTTACGAGAAAGAGGCGCTCGGGTTTTACTTCTCTTCCCACCCGCTTGAAGGGTATAGGAAAGAGCTTGAGGCATACTCCACAACGGCCATAAATTCGCTCAGGGAAAGCGGCGCCGCGGAGGTGACTGTCGCCGGCATTGCCGCGGACATGAGGGAAATCCTCACGAAAAAGGGCGAACGCATGGCGTTTGTAAGGCTCGAGGACACCACAGGGAGCATAGAGGCGGTCGTGTTCTCGGACCTTTACAAAAAGGTTAGGGAACTGCTTTCCTCGGATACGCCTGTCCTCGTAACAGGCAGGCTTGAGAGGGACGAAGACGAGGCCAAGCTCATAGCCACGGAAATAATAGGCATTGACGATGTGAAAAAGGCCGGGAAAAAGCTCAGGGCAAGGAGCGCGCATATAACCGTAAACGCCACGGCCTTGAATATTGAAAAGCTTGAAGGGCTCAAGAAAATAATCTTGGAAAACCCAGGGCCTTCACAGGTAATCCTCACCATACTTTATCCGGACGGAACAAGGGTCGTGCTCGGGCTGCCGGACAGCCTTAAATTGACCGCTTCGCCAGAGGCCTTTGCCAATATCAAGGGGATTATCGAAGGGGCGGAGCTAAAGACAGTATGACAAATCAGCGGTATGCGGAGATTACATGGTCTTAAGGCATTGGCTTGAATTTGAAAAACCGGTGGAAGAGCTCGAGCGGAGGATTGAGGAGCTGAAGAGCTATTCCCCGAACGGCGCGTCCCGCCATTCGGAGGAGATAGAGAAGCTCGACAAAAAGGCCAAGAACCTCCTTAAGGACATCTACGCGAAGCTCTCTCCCTGGCAGATAACTCAGGTGGCAAGGCACCCGTCCCGGCCCTATACGCTCGACTACATACAGAACATCTTCGAGGACTTCATAGAGCTGCACGGGGACAGGAGGTTCAAGGACGACCCGGCCGTGGTGGGAGGGCTCGCCAAGCTCGACGGCGTTCCGGTCATAGTCATCGGCACTCAGAAGGGCAGGAGCGCCAAGGAGAAGGTCTTCAGGAATTTCGGCATGCCCAACCCAGAAGGCTACAGAAAGGCCGAGAGGCTCATGGACATGGCCGAACGGTTCGGGAAACCGCTCTTGACCTTCATTGACACGCCTGGCGCTTATCCGGGCATAGAGGCCGAGGAAAGGGGCCAGGCCGAGGCAATCGCGTCCAATCTCCTCAAGATGTCAAGCCTCAAGACCCCTGTCATAAGCACGGTGATAGGAGAGGGCGGCAGCGGCGGGGCGCTCGCCATCGCGGTCGCCGACAAGGTCCTTATGCTCGAGTTCTCCACCTACTCGGTAATATCCCCTGAAGGATGCGCCGCAATCCTCTGGAAGGACGGCTCAAAGGCGGAGTTAGCGGCAAAAACGCTGAAGATAAATGTTGAAGAATTAATCAGGCTCGGCATCATTGATGACATGGTCAGGGAGCCTGTTGGCGCGGCCCACAGGGACCCGGAGGCAGCCTTCAAGAACCTCAAGACAGCGCTTGTTTCAACCCTTAAAGGGCTTCCATCCAAGCCTGCCGATACCCTGGTCAGGGAACGTTACGCCAAATTCAGAGGCATGGGAGTCTTCACAGAGACTAAGGGCCCCTGATGGGTCTCTCACCGTGGAGGTAATTAAGTAAGGTGTCCCCGGAATTACGGAATTACCAATGCAGCGGACGGCGTAAACGCCGCCGCTGACTTCAGTCGTTAGGCGTAAGAGCAACTATCATGAAACCGGACTGGAAGAACTACCAAGATGAAGCGGCCGCCTTTTTTCGTTCATTGGGGTTTGAAGCAAAAGTTGAAGAATCTATCGAGGGTGCTAGGGGAAAACATGACATCGATGTTTGGGTATCAGGCGAAGTTCACGGCATTCAGTTCAAATGGGCAGTCGAATGTAAGAATTGGAAGAACAATGTCCCGAAAGAAAAAGTAATGGCGTTAATATCCATAGTTCAAGATGTTGGGGCTGATCGCGGTTTCCTTCTGTCTGAAGTAGGGTTTCAGTCCGGTGCGGTACGGGCGACTCACAAGTCGAACGTAACTCTTACGAGTATTGCCGATCTTAAGAATGAAGCCAAAGAAAGTAGGTACTGGCTAGCGCTA
>CAYIRV010000170.1:0-4333 GCA_964365865.1 uncultured Thermodesulfobacteriota bacterium
ACTTCACCGGGGCCGATGAACCATACGACAAACTCAAACGCGCCCTAAAGGCCGAGATTGACGAGGCCGCATGGTCATCACTCTACAGCACCAAAAGCCGCCCTTTCGATAAACCCAAGACCGGCAAGATAGCGGTGAAGGTCATCAACCACTACGGGGATGAAGTGCTGAAGGTTTTTGAGATTGCTTAAGGAGAAAGACAAATGAGTAACGACTTTTTAGGGACTCGCCACAAGGTGTTCATAAACTATCACCATGCAAACGATCAATATTACCGCGAGTTGTTTGAGGGCATGTTCGCCGCGCAAGCGGGAAAGGGGAAATCCCTCGCTGAAGCCTTGTATGGGCAGAGCGACGGTATTTTTGTAACCCAGTCAGTTCAAATCGGCGAGATTGCTCCATCGCTGTCAACTGACACTATTCGTCAAAAAATTAGGGATGAGTATTTAAGAGACCGCCGGTTCAATAGCGAAGTGCAACATATAATACTCCCCAAAATTTAGACAAGGGTATTTGGTGTATGATAGCCTGCCATTAACCCTAAGGAGGGATGGCAGATGAAGAAGAACCACGATGCGGCGTTCAAGGCGAAGGCGGCGTTGTTGAAAAAAATATGGCGGCCTGTCAGAGGCAGGCCGCCGTTAATCGAAAATAGGGAAGCGTCTTACTGCTTGGCCCGCTCGATGTACTTGCCTTCTTCGGTGTCTATTCGTATAACCTCGCCTGTTTCAATGAAGGACGGGACATTCACCACAAGGCCGGTTTCCAGAGTAGCCGGCTTCTGCATGGCAGTGGCAGTCGCGCCCTTGATGTTCGGGCTCGTGTCAATGACCTTAAGCTCGACGATCTTCGGAGGCGCCACTCCCACCGGGATGTCGTTATAATACTCCACCATGAACCTGATGTTCGGGATGAGGTAATGGACATAGTCCCCGAGCGCATCCGCGGACAGGGATGTCTGCTCGTATGTGGAACTGTCCATGAAGTGGTAGTCCGTGCCGCTCGAATAGAGGTATTCCATCTCCTTTTGCACAAGGTGCGCCCTCTCGACCTTGTCCTCGGAACGGAACCTATATTCGCTTGTCGAGCCGGTCTTGAGGTTTTTCAGCTTTGTCTGCACCATGCCCCGCCAGTTGCCCGGGGTTATGTGCTGGACGGTGGCAACCCTGTGCGGCTCGTTGTTGTAGAGGATGGTCATCCCGACCCTTAATTGAGTTGCTGCTATCATACGGCTTGTAAGACTCCTTTCAGAAGACTTGGTTTAATATTATATCTTAACATGATAAGCCCGTGTTTTCACCATATTTCAGAAAACGAACTTTTTCACCACAGGGGCCGTGTCCAACAGGTTGAACTTGTCGAATATCAGCTCGAACCGGGCGTCCAAATCCACGCCCAGGAGCACCTTGCCCTCGTCGTCAATGTTCCAGATGCGCTCCTTGAACGGGCCGAAGGCCTTTTTCCTCGTCTTGTAGTAGAACTGCTCTTTGGTGTCCGAGGGCTTTCTCTCGTCCGCGAACTTTTCGTCGAGGTATTTGTAGATGTCCATTTTAAGCTCGTAAGGGAAGCCGTGGTTTTAGTATATAAGGTTCTGAAATCCCGTGGCGAGGTGCACCTCGGCCGCGCCCTTTTTCGTGAACAGGTCAAATACGTCGTCCGGCAGGGTGGACGCCCCGTGCTGGACAATGCCCGCAAGCCCGTAGGTCGAGCGCGAGAGCTTCGAGAGTTTTTCAATGGTGTCGAAGTCAACCTTCACCTTGGCGATGGCGCCGTCCGGAAGAACGACCCCGCCGTGGGATGTGCCTGTCTGTATGCTGATTTTGCTAATGCCCTGCGTTCCATTTTTTATGGTCTTGAGAAGCCCGTCCATGAACGCGCGGAGGTCCTCCTCGGTAGAGTTCCTGCCTCCGACCTCGCCGATTTCCCCGCCGATTGAGACTGTTACGCCCTTTGGCTCGTTCTCCCTGATGAAGCCGATGAGCGCGGCCGTGGTTTCGTAGTTGGGCTTTTGCTCCTCGTCAACAGTGGGTTTACCGAGGTCAACGATAGTGGATGAGTCAATGTCAATGTTGTAGAACCCGGCGTCGAGCGCCTCCTTGATGAGCTTTTTAAGGCCGTCTATTTCAGCGTCCCTGTTATCGGCGAACTTCTTGGCGTTGATTTGGAAGTGGTCCCCTTGTATGAAGACCGGCCCCCGGTAGCCTTCCTTTATCGCCGCGGCGAGGCAGTTGGCCGCGTACTCGGACGGCCTCTGGCCCGTGTAGGAAATCTCGCTCTTGGCGATTTCGAATATGAAGGCCCCGGCGTTCTTTTTAATCGCTGTCCTGAACGCGGCGCGGGCCGTCTCAAAGGTAAAGCCCCTTATGTTTATGGCAGGCACGGTGAAACCGCTTACTTGGCCTTTTCCCATGGCCGTGTAAAGCCCCTGAATGGACGCCGGCCATATGCCGAGGGCCTTTGCCGTTTGCCGCACGAGCCTTTTTATCTCGTCCGATATTTCCTTGTTAGGGTTGAACATGGCCTCGTACATCAGCCTGTTCATGGCCTCGCGCACCCGCACCTCGTCCTGAACCTCGACGCCGGCCTTTGTCTCGCTGACAGCGCCCTTCAAATAGTTGTGGACTTCGTTGATTGATTTAAACGACATAAAAGCCTCCTTTATCGCAAGTATCGCCTGATTGCTTGAAGTTATGCGGGATTAGCGAGAGGATTATCATAAACGATTCAGTCTCAAAAAACAATAAACTCTTAACATAATGAAGTTTTTGTATCAAGCGTGTTTTGCCCGCGGCGTTTGGCTCTTGATTTTCCGGCGGATTGGGATAGAATCGCATTACATCCATGGAAGAGAGGGACACCTCAAGTCAGGGGCTTATGGGCCTCGTTCCGCAGGCCGGCGATATGCTAAGGCGTATCCTCGGCTTTGCCTGTCAGGGCAATGCCGAAGCACAGGCTCAGGGGCTTATTAAAAGGTTCAAGGGCTTAAGGGGCTTAGCAGACGCGAGCGCCGGTGAGCTTTGCGCTGTCCCAGGCGTCCGCGCAGGCGCGGCGGTTCTCATAAGGCTGCTCAAAGACGCATCACGCGCCTATCTCAAGGAAAGGGTCATCGGAAGACCCGTAGAGGCATCGTTCGACGGGCTCCTTGATTATCTCACCATGGAGCTTTCCGGCGAGCGCGTTGAGAAGTTCCTCGCGGTGTATTTAAGCAACGAGGGCCATGTCCTGTCAGTCGAGGTTCTGCACGAGGGCACCATAAGCCAGACAATCGTTTATCCGAGGAAGGCCGTGGAAGGGGCCTTCAGGACAGGCGCAAAGGGGTTCATATTCGTGCACAACCATCCGAGCGGCGACCCAACGCCCTCGGCAATTGACAAAGAGCTTGCTGTTCAACTCGACAAGGCGGCTGCTTCGGCGGGGCTTAATGTGTTCGACCACTTGATTGTCGGCCGCCGCGTCCACTACAGCTTACGGCAGGCCGGGTTCATAAGCGCCTCCAGATGAGGCAGGCCGCAGAACCTCCCCCCTTTATTAAAGGGGGGACTAAGGGGGGTTGGTTATGAGGCGAAAACTCTTAATAACGCTTGTTGCCGCGCTCTTCACGCCTGTCTTGGCCTTCGGCTATCCCAATGGGACAGGCATGTATGTTACCGACACAGGGCCTTTCTGCGCCTCCTGCCACTCGGCCGCAAAGGCGGAATACATGCCTGAGCTTGAAAAGGAGGCCGCGCAAAAGGAGACAGCCGAGTTCAAGCACTACGGGCTTGTCATGTCGCTCCTTCCTGTGTCGCCTTACGCGGAGCTTACCGAGGCCAAGAAGCAGGAGGTCATAAAGACCGCGAGGGCGGTAGATTCAAACTCGACTGTGGCGATAACCGGCCCTGCCAAGGCAAAGCCGCTGGAGGAGATAAAAATTATCGTAAAGGCAAGGGGAGGGAACGGCCCTGCCATAGCCGTGATGCTCGTTGACAGGGCGTTGAGATTTCAGTCCCGGGCCCCTGCCTCGGACGGATGGCTGATTGTTGCGGAGCCTGTTGTCAAGGCCCAGGACAACGCGGTCCAGAAAACATGGCTCGACAAGCGTATAAAGGGGCTTAAAAGGAACCTGAGCTTTGTTACAGTGTTTGACCAGACATTGGACCTCGAAAAAGGCATATTCCCGGCTGCTGAAGTAACATATACGCTAAGGGCCCCTCTATCCGCCGGCGCATACACCCTTGCCGCGGCATTCCTCTACGGCACTGAAAACCCGGCATCAGCCGCGTTTTTCCAGCGGCCTTCAGGAAGGCTCCTCTTCTCAGACGAGCTTAAGATACAGGTTGAATAAGCCTTGACA
>CAYIRV010000171.1:0-4333 GCA_964365865.1 uncultured Thermodesulfobacteriota bacterium
TGAGCTAACCCCCCGCGCTTACCCCCCATCCCACCCCCCAATCCCCCCCTTACACAAGGGGGGGATTGGGGGGGGGGGGGGGGGGGGTCTTTCTACATCCTTCTCTTTGATAGTATCTCTTTTATGGTCTGCTTAAGCTCCGTGAGGTCCGAAGACTTCACCACATAGGCGTCAGAGGCCCATGTGCCGAAATCATGCTTGTAGTGCGGGTAAGCTGTGCAGAGTATCACGGGCAGGTCCTTCCACCTCTCCTTCACCCTGCGCAGGACCTCGACGCCGTCCATGCCCGGCATCTTTATATCGAGAAGCACAAGGTCAATGGAACCCATCTCTATTTTTTCCAGCGCCTCGGTGCCCGAGGACGCGAGCACGACAGACGCGCCTTCATCCTCAAGCTCCTCCTTATACAGGAGCCTCAAGCCTTCTTCATCATCCACCACGAGGATTCTTTTCTTCATGGCAACCCCCCCAATCCCCCCCTTACCCAAAGGGGGGGATTGGGGGGGTTCTTGCAGGCACAACGGCTCAGGCGCTTTGCGCATAAGGCAGCCTGACGCTGAATGTCGCTCCCGCGCCTAACTTGTTAATAACCTCTATTGCGCCCTTGTGCCTCATTATGATGGAGTTTGTGATTGTAAGACCAAGCCCTGTGCCCGCGGCCTTTGTCGTGTAGAAAGGGTTGAATATGCAACCTATTATCTTCGGGTCAATTCCTCCGCCGCTGTCGGTAATCTCAACGATTGCCCAGCCGAGGGCCGAGGATGTGGCGAGCGTCAGCGTGCCGCCGTCTTTCATGGACTGTATCGCATTGGCTATCAGGTTGTCAAAAGCTATTTTAAGCTGCTCCCTGTCAACAAGCACGGTTATGGGCGATCCGGAATAGTTCTTGACGACATTTATGCCCTGAGCGTCAAGGCCATCCTCGAACACCCCGATAGCCTCGTCAAGCAGCCCGTTTATGTCATCGAGCCTCAAAACCGGCGCGCTGTCCTTCAAGAACCTGACGGCGCCGTTTATGAGCTCCTCAATCCTCTTGGCCTCGGAGAGTATCTGCTCCGCATACTTGAGCGCGGGCGAATCCGGGCCGAGTTTTTTTTTGAGCCTCGCTGCAAACCCGCCGATGCTCACGAGCGGGTTTTTTATCTCGTGCGCGATGGTGGCGGTCATATCCGCGAGCGTCATGAGCCTCTCCGCGTTCTGGAACCTCTCCTTCGTGAGCCTAAGCTCCTCGCATGTGTCTTTATGGCATGACAGAAGCTCCGCATATTTCACCGCGAGGACAAGCTCCGAGGAAGCGGCCTCGATAAGACTCAGCATGCGCTTGCCGGGCCTTACGGTTTTCCTTGATGTAAGAACGACCGCGCCGCAGAGTCTCCTTCGGTCCATCAAGGGATATGCGAGAAGGGTCCCGTGCTCTTCACGGCCATTCGCGGCTTCGCGGAGTGTGCCGCGCCCCTTCATGATAAGATGACTGAAAGGCCCTTTTATACGGCCCAATACGCCGCCTTTACCCGCGTATTCAGCGGCCGCGGCCGCTTTGATTCCGGTTGAGGCCTTGAGCGTAAAGCGCCGCGCTTCCCTGTCCCACAAATACACCGCGCATCCGTCGAAAGGGAACTGCTTAATGAACGCGCGGGCCGCGGGCTTAAACACCCCTGCGTCCGCGAGAGGACGCGGCAAGACAGCGGACATATCGAGGATTAAGCCCATATCCATACAAAGACCTCTAACGCACGGATTTAGCCGGCGCTGAAAAGAGCGTCTTGTCAGACCTTCGCGTCTCTGAGGAACTTGGCCGCCTCTTCAGGCGGGGTGGGGTTTATGTAGAACCCTGAGCCCCATTCAAAGCCCGCGACCTTCGTAAGCTTGGGCATGATTTCAAAATGCCAGTGGTAGTAATGGGAGGAGCCGTCCTTCAAAGGAGCGGCGTGCAGTATGAAGTTGTAAGGCGGGTAGTTGAGCACCTTGTCCATCCTTTTAAGGACATCGGAAAAGATGAGCGCAAGGTTTTCGTAGTGGTGCTTCTGGCAGTTCTCAAAGCTTGACTCGTGCGCCTTCGGGAGTATCCATGTCTCGAACGGAGACTTGGGCGCGTAAGGGGCCATTGCGATGAAGTCCTGATTCTCGGCAACCACCCTTACCCCCTGCATGACCTCCTGCCTTATTATGTCGCAGAAGATGCAACGTTCCTTGAAGTTGTAGTACTCGAGCGCGCCGTCAAGCTCCTCGGCGACCCTCTTTGGCACGATGGGGAGCGCAATCAACTGCGAGTGCGTGTGCTCGAGCGTGGCCCCGGCAAGCTCTCCGTGGTTCTTGAATATTAGGATGTATCTCAGCCTCAAGTCCTTTTTCAGGTCTATTATCCTGTCCCTGTACGCCCAGAGCACCTCCTCAAACTGCTGGTGGGATATGGTTGCGAGGGTGTCCTTGTGCTCCGGGGACTCTATGATTACCTCGTGGGCGCCGACGCCGTTCATCTTGTCGTAAACGCCGTCTCCTTCCTTGTTGATTTCGCCTTCGACCTTGAGCGCGGGGTATTTGTTCGGCACCACCCTTATATGCCAGCCCGGGGAATTGGCCCCTTGGCCCTGTTTCCTGTAGGCGAGGATTTCATTGGGGGTCTTTGATTCGTTGCCCGTGCAGAACGGACAAAAGCCGGAAGCGGCCGCCGGCCTTATCTGCTCGAACTCCGAGGGCCTCTTGCCCCGGTCGCTCGATATTATTACCCATCTGCCGATTATAGGGTCTTTTCTCAGTTCCGGCATCTTCCACCTCGGTTAAATCTATTGGAACTCAGACTGATTTAAGGAAGGGCATTAAAAAAAACACAAAAGCCTGCTCAGGCGCTGACAAGCGCTTTAGACAATGCCGCGCGATTTTTCCTGCTCCTCTTCCTCTTTCTTGCACTCGATGCAGCATGTGGTAACTGGCCTTGCCATGAGCCGCTTCTCTGATATTTCCTCGCCGCAGGACTCGCAAATGCCGTATGTGCCGTTGTCAATCTTCTCGATGGCCTCTTTTGTCTTGGTTATGAGCTTTCTCTCCCTGTCCTTCACCCTCAAAAGAAAGTTCCTGTCGGTCTCGTGCGCGGCCCTGTCCGTGGGGTCCGGGAAGCTTTCATCCGGGGCCTCGCTCATGCCGCTTACGGCCTTGCCCGCCCCGCTCAAAAGCTCCTCTACCTTCCCGTTAAGGAGGGTCCTGAAGAATTCGAGTTTTTCCCTGTCCATAATCATAAAGTATAACCGAAAACAGCCTTTTATGTAAATAATAATGTTGGCTCGGCTATTCGGCCGAGTAGCCGCCGGATTTGCCGCCCGTCTTGCTTACAAGCCGGATTTCAGTAATCCTCATGCCCTTGTCAGCGGCCTTGCACATGTCATATATGGTCAGGGCCGCGGCCGCAACAGCGGTAAGGGCCTCCATCTCCACGCCCGTAGAGGCCGCGACCTTGGCGGTAGCGGTAATCTCCATGGAAGGGGGCTCAGGACAGGGCATGAAATCCACCTCGACGCTCGTGATATTCAGCGGATGGCAGAGCGGTATAAGCTCGGATGTTTTTTTCGCGGCCATTATGCCGGCAAGCCTCGCGACGCCCAGCACATCGCCCTTTTTGACCTCGTTTGAGAGTATGAGCCCGAGGGTCTCCTTTTTCATGACAACCGAGCCTTTTGCCGTTGCAGCGCGCTCAGTCATGTCCTTGCCCGTAACATCCACCATCCGCGCCTTGCCCCTGTCGTCAACATGGGTGAGCTTCTTGTCGTTCATAGCTTGTCCCCCGCTTTATTCACAAAACTGCCGTCAGTCTTCTGCCTCGGCTATGGCCCCTTGCTTTACAGTGAGTATAAAGAGCCTCTTTTGGGCCTCCCTTTCATTACCGAAGGAGACCTCGCCCGCGGCCCCGATAAAGCCCTTCGTTGCCTTGAGGCGGTCTTTTATGACGGCCCTGTCCAGAGGCGCGCCGGACGCTGATGCCGCTGCATGAATAAGGATGGCCGCGGCGTCATACGCCTGGGCCTCGAGCGCGCCGGGGGGCCTCGCATACGCCTGCTGAAACCTTGATGAAAACTCCGCGGCCCCCGGCCTCGTGCTTTCGGCAAAAAACCCGTCAACGAAAACAGCGCCTTCGACAGACGCGCCCGCAAGCTCGACAAGCCTTGCCGAGTTCCATCCGTTGGACCCGAGGAGCGCGACGCCTTTTATGTCGTAGTATCCGAGATACGGCACAATGAGGCTTATGGTCTCGTAGTAATCAGGTATGTAAAGGGCGTCGGCCTTGACCCCTGTCTTAAAGTCCTTTATGACGCGCCGGCCCACGGTCTTTTCCTTGCCCTGC
>CAYIRV010000172.1:0-4326 GCA_964365865.1 uncultured Thermodesulfobacteriota bacterium
GGAAAGGGGGTTTGGGGGAAAACCTTTCTACAGAAAGGTTTTCCCCCAAAATGCCCCTTGTCAACAACGGCTAATTTATGATAATTCCGGCGTAGCCCACGACCTGTTCGTAGTCGTTGCTCGTATCGCCGGAGGTCGCATATTTTACGAGCCTTGCGTTTTCGGCTTTTAGTTCCTTTGCGGCCTCGATTGCTATTACCGCCGGGATTACGCCGCACATTGTGATGTCTTTGTCGCTTGTAATGTCGAGAAGCCCTTTCCCGTCGAGCGCGAGGGCCTTGTCAATGGCGAGTTTGTCTTTTTTCCTCGTTACGGAATCAGATTCATAGTGGTTCATGTCGGAGCTTACCACTATGAGGACATCTTTTTTGAATTCCGTAATGGCCTTTGCGACGGCCTTTCCCATGATGGAGCATTCCCTGAACTCCGCGTGCATGACGGTTATGGGGACAAAGGAAATATTTTTGTTAAGGTGATAGAGGAACGGGAGCTGGACCTCGAGAGAGTGCTCGCGCATGTGCGCGATGGCGTCAATGGAGAAAAGCTTGCAGTTTCCGAGTATGAGGCCCGCAAGCTTCTCGTTTATATTTACGGAGCCGATGGGCGTCTCCCACGAGCCTGAGTCCATGATTGCGGCCCGCTCTCCGAGTCCGGTGTGATTTGGGCCTATTAGGACGATATGGTCAGGTATTTCGACAGATGCGTAGACTGCCCCTGCCACATAGCCGGAATACATGTATCCGGCGTGCGGGACGATTACGGCCTTTGCCCGTTCTTTTTTGCCGCTTGAAGGCGATAGGTACGCCTTAACGGCCTTTTCAAGCGCCGCGCCGTCGCCCGGATAGAATTGTCCTGCAACACATGCCCTTCTAATCATAGCGGTTGTGAATACCTTATCAAAAGCCGTATTTGTTGTAAAGCGATGTATGGGTTGACATGTGTTGTGCGCGGCTTTTGAATCCGAGCAAAAACATGTTAAAATGTATAATTGCCATGATGAAAAAGGAACTTATAATATTCGACCTTGACGGGACGCTCATTGACTCAAGCGTTGACATCGCATGGGCAGCCAACAGGACACTTGTTTCTTATGGGCTGAACGAGCGGAGCGAGGCGGATATAAGGGACAACATAGGGTGGGGGGTCAAGCCTCTGCTTGAAAGGCTCATGCCGGGCGTTGCCCCTGAAGATATCACATCTGCGCGTGAGAGGTTCCTTGAGTATTATTGGGGGCATCTGACGGTTGGGACCAGCCTTTTTGAAGGCGTGGAGGAGACGCTTAAGGACTTGAGGGCCAGGGGCAAGAGGCTTGCGGTAGTAACCAACAAGCCCGTGCTTTTCGCAAGAAAAATCCTCGATGAACTCGGTATAGCCGTTTGTTTCGACAGGGTTGCAGGCGGCGATTCGTTTCAAAACAAGAAGCCGCATCCAGAGCCCCTTGAAAAGATGATTGAAGCCATCGGTATTTCAAGGGACTTGTCGGCC
Organism: uncultured Thermodesulfobacteriota bacterium; assembly: GCA_964365865.1. Lineage (GTDB taxonomy): Bacteria > Desulfobacterota > GWC2-55-46 > GWC2-55-46 > GWC2-55-46 > CAYIRV01. The sequence continues at coordinate 1,486 of CAYIRV010000172.1, forward strand.
TTTGTCGGCGACAGCGCCATAGACTGCGAGACAGGGAAAAAGGCCGGTGTTTTCACCATAGGCGTGTCGTATGGGTTCAGGGCAGGGGCAGCGATTGAGGAGCTCGGTTTCGACGCGGTTATTGACAGGTTTTCCGAGCTATTGGAAATAATCGGGTAAGAGATTATGGCTGCCTCTAAAAATCGCTCTTTTTCCCGATCTCCGCGTTAGGGCGGAAATAAAAATGCTCACATATTAATATATATGCTGCGCTTCTTATTCCCACCCTGCCTTGACCTCGGAAAAAATAGCTGATTTTTAGAGGCACCCATAAGCATCCTTTACATGAAATCTTCAAAAGTGTATAATAGTGCGGTAGTTTTTTGCCATCTGTGAACCCTTCTCCGCGGGAGTGGACATGATAGGAAAAGACATCAACTCCGAGCGCTTCAGGGAGTTTTTGGCCGAGGCTGACGACATCTTAAGCACCATGGGCAAGGCGCTTGTGGACATGAACTCATCTTTAAAACACGGCGCCCCGGACAGGAAGACCCTCCACGGCATTTTCCGCGCGGCGCATACACTGAAAGGCATGGCGGGCATATACGGTTTAAGGGACATGGAATGTCTCAGCCATTCAGTCGAAGACGCGCTTGAGGCTCTGAGGCTCGGCAAGGTTGTCCTGACCGAAGAACTCGTGGGCATTATCATGAACGCGCACGGCCTCCTTGAGAAGATAGTCCAGGCTAAGGGAATCTCTGACTTTTCTCCCCAGGTGGATGACATAATGGCCCTTCTTGCGCGTTCATGGCGCGTAAGGCCATGCTTAAAAGCAAAGGAAAGTCCGGAAAGGTTTTTATCGTCCCTTACGGATTATGAGGAGCACAGGCTTCATGAGAACATGCAGCAGGGCAAGAACCTTTTTATGGTGAACGCGGCATTCAAGATATCCGACTTCGACAAAAGGTATTCTGCCCTTACCGAGGCGCTCGGGAAAAACGCTGAGATTATAGCCACGCTGCCGATGCTGCCGTCATTCAGGAGTGTAAGCGGGGACATAGCGATTTCCATACTCGTAGGCAGCGTGAAGGACAGGGACTTCATATCCTTCGCGGCAAATGCCGTGACCGAGGCGGATGTTACGGCGCCTGAGGAGCTTAAGCGTTTTTCGGTGCGCGAGGCTTCGCCAAGGCAGGGGCTTGCCGCAAAAGACCGGTGGGAAGGGCACTCAAGGGCGCACGGCCCGGCAGGGAACACTGATACCGTGAGGGTGAGCATCCACAAGCTCGACAGCCTCATGAACACGGTAAGCGTGCTCGGGATACTGAGGTCAAGCATGGCAAGGCTCTCCGTCGAGTTGATGCACGAAAGACCTGTTTCAGCTTACGGGATAACGCTGTCCCGGATGGAGCGGCAATTCGAGAAGAAGATTTCGGAGCTGAGGGATTCTGTCCTCGACCTCAGGATGGTTCAGATCGGACAGCTTTTTGCCCGGTTTGAGACCAACATGGCGCGGCTCGAAAGCCAGTCCGGCAGGAAGATACGGTTCTCATGCCAAGGGTCGGACACGGAGTTGGATAAACTCATTATTGAGAAGCTTTCCGACCCGCTCATGCACATAATAAGAAACGCCGTTGACCACGCGATAGAGCAGCCGGGGGACAGGGAGGCCGTGGGCAAGCCGGCGGAAGGCTCTGTAACCGTAAGCGCGCGCCAGAGGGGGAGCCATGTGGTAATAGAGGTCAGGGACGACGGCGCGGGCATGGACGAGGATGATATATGCAGAAAGGCGGTCGAAAAAGGCCTCTTGAGGCCCGACGCCGCGGGCAGACTCTCGATGCAGGAAAAGCTCGGCCTCATATTCCTTCCCGGTTTCTCCACAAAAGACGCCGTAACAGCAACCTCAGGCAGGGGGGTCGGGCTTGATGTCGTCAGGGAGAATGTCACGCGGCTTAACGGCGTCATCGAAATAGACACCGTAAAGGACAAGGGTACCGCGTTCATCATCACGATACCAAGCACCCTCGCCATCATACAAGCCGTCATAGTGGAGGACGGCCTAAGACGTTACGCGATTCCCGTAAGCTCAATCATAGAGATAGTCGAGTTGGGCGCGGCCGAGGCGCTAAGGCTCGGCGCGGATAGCGAATTTGACTTGAACGGCAGGACGATGCCAAGCGTCCGGCTTTCCGGCTTTTTTGGATACGGCCCGCAGGCTGAGAAGCCGGCCCGCTACGGCATAGTAATAGGGCTTGCGGAGGCGCGGCTCTGCGTAACCGTTGAATGCCTTGTCGAGGAGCTTGATGTGGTAGTGAAGCCTCTTCCCAAGCTAATAACGGCTCACGGTATCGCAGGGGCCGCCGACATGGGGGAAAAGGGGCTGTTGCTCGTCATAGATGTTACCGGGATGCTCGACGGCGTGCACAAGGGCAGGCGCGCAGTGTCGGCATAGGATGAGATGCCTTCAGTAGAAGAGAAAAAAGAAAATGAATCCGGAAGTTCGGCGCCGGAAGACTTGGCGTGCGTTGCTAATCCTGAAAAGTCCGGCCTCGCGCCAACGGAAGAGGAATACAGAACGAGCCTTGAAAATATAGGGGGATCGGCTCTGCGCGTCATATCTTTTTACCTGAATGCGGACGAGTATGCCTTTGAGATTACCGACGCCTTCGAGGTGATGAAGCCCAAGGAATATACAGAGGTCCCCTTGACCCCTGTCTTCATAAAAGGCGTGGTCTCCGTAAGGGGGGATATGGTGGCGCTTATAGACCTCAAGGCGCGGCTCAACATTGCGGCGCTGCAAGGGGAGGGGATGGCGCGGCCGTTGCGCATACTGATAGCCGGGCATGAGGAGCTTAGGGCCGG